>DASTLM010000408.1:0-4691 GCA_035714945.1 Dehalococcoidia bacterium
GCCTCGACCAGGACCCTGCGATAGTCCCCCTCTCGCAGCCGGCGCAGGGCGAAGTCGTGAGGACCGAAGTGATAAACCCCGGCGGGCAGGTCCGGCAGGTCACCACATACGAGATAAATCTCGATGTGATAAAGGGCACCAGTGCAGGCCGCCGCCCGAAAGTGTATCTGGCCCTGGGGAAAAACGCCGCGTCGGGTGATACCGGCGGCGAAATAAAGCAATCGTGTCAGGTCAAGGCGGGTGGGAACCCCTTCCTCGACCCGGGCTGGTGCGCCAGCCAGAGCGGGCACGCCGCTGGAGGGAAGGTCACCAGGCAGTTCTTTCCCTTCAAGGTGGGGGTAAATTTTGAAGGGAATTGGTTTATTGCTCCAGTCCAGAAGGTGACTGACGTTATTGACGATTTGCCAGGAAAGCTTCGTCCCGTTGTGGTACCGCCAGGCGGCTTCAATATCGCGATTCAGCAAGTTTTCGCTACCTGATCAGATGCCCGCTGGGGCCCAGCACCCGGAGCATCAAGCGTTGTTCGAATCCCTGACAGTATGACTGCCTGGCGGGTCGAGTCAATCACCGCCGTAAGGTCGCGTCATTCCGTCACGGGCCGGGGTCCAGTTGAGTCCTGATGACCCAGGAAGCCTGGTCAGACTGCCAGTTCCTCGGCTCGCCTCAGGGCAGCCACATCCAACGGTATCGCTTCTGCTGCCTTACCCTGCAGCGCCGCCAGCACCCGCTCCGCTGACAGGGGCATTTCGTTGATTCGGACGCCCACCGCGTCGTAGATCGCGTTGGCGATGGCCGCCGGCGGGCCAAATCCGGGCGGTTCCGCCACCGCCCGCGCCCCGAAGGGACCGTCCTCGGCGGGCACCCTCACCAGAATGTTTTCGATCTCCGGCAGGTCGATAGCCAGGGGCATCAAGTAGGTAGCGAAGGAGGCATTACGTACCGCCCCGGTATTCTCGTCGAACAACATATCTTCGGTCAGCGCCCGGCCAATGCCCTGGACCACACCACCGTCAAGTTGGCCTTCCACCGCCATTGGATTGATGGCCACCCCTACATCCTGGGCCTGCACGTAGCGGGTAACCTTGACCTGTCCCGTCGCCTGGTCCACCAGCACCTCAGCGGCCTGGGTGCTAAATACCGGAGTGTAAGGCATGTTGGACAGGGAAGCCATCCCGATGATCGGCCCGCCCCGGGAAGAGACGCTCATGGCGGCCAGCTGGCTGATGGTGAGACGCTGTGGCGGGTTGTCCTGCACGTAGACCACCCCGTCCTCACAGGCCAGGGCATCAGCCGGGACCCCCAGCCGGTCGGCGGCCAGCGCCAACAGCTTCTGCCGGGCATCAACGGCGGCCCGCTGCACGGCGGTGCCCTGGCTGTAGACGATGCGGCTGCCCCCGCTGGGGCCGGTGAAGGGGGCCAGGTCGGTGTCCCGTCTGGCCACAATTACCTGGTCCATCGGCAGGCCCAGGGCTTCGGCCGCGATGGCGGCCAGGGAGGTGTCGCTGCCGGAGATGTCCACCGAACCGGTGAGCAAGCTGACGGTACCGTCCTCGTTGACGCTGATGGCAGCGGTGGACGGCCCACTGCCACTGCGCCACTCGCAGAGGGCCACACCGACGCCCCGGCCCGCTTCCAGCTTCTTGGGCAGGCCCAGACGGTCTTTGACCGCCTGTAGGGTCTCCAACAGCCCGTTTCGGGGAAGCGTAGCGCCATTGACCGCAATATCACCCTGGCGAAGGGCGTTTTTAATCCGGAACTCCAGGGGGTCAATACCCAGCTGGTGGGCGATGTTGTCGGTGTGGGACTCGACGGCAAAGGTCATGTCGGCCACGCCCGACGCACGATAGGAACCCACGTACACCTTGTTCGTGTAGACCCCGTAGGAACGCAGCCGGAAGTTGGGGATGTTATAGGCCCCCAATCCGTGACCAACCCCGGAGTTGGGACCGGCGCCGAGATAAGCGCCCACGTCGAATATGCTGTAGGCTTCGCGGGCAATGATGCGTCCATCCCGGGTTACGCCGGAGCGGATGTAGTTGGTCACCGGCAGACGCGGCCCGTTGAGGGTAAAGGCCTCTTCCCGGGTGTTGACCAGTTTCACCGGACGCCGGGTCTTGATGGCCAGCATCGCTGGAAACGCCTCAAAAGCCAGCCGCAGTTTGGCCCCGAAACCGCCGCCCAGTTCCATGGGAATAACCCGGATGTTGGACGCCGGCATCGCCAGCACCAACCCCAATTGGGCCCGCACCTGGTAGGGGCCTTGCGTTGACGCCCACACGGTCAGTCTGCCGTTGGCTTCCAGGCAGGCGGCGCAGGCCATTGGCTCCAGGAATCCCTGGTTAATGCCCTGGGAGCGGAAGGTGTCCTCGACAATGAAATCGGCGTCCCGGAAGGCCTGGTCAACGTCGCCCCGGTCCGCGTCCAGGACGGTGCAGACGTTGTCGCCGCCCAGGGCGAAGCCGAACCCTTGGAAGTCGGGCAAGTCGGCATGCACCGTCGCCGCGCCGGACTTGAGGGCGTCGAGGACATCGACCACCGCCGGCAAGTCCTGGTATTCCACTTCGATCAGGTCCACCGCTTCCTGCGCGGTAACCTCATCATCGGCGGCCACCGCGGCGATGGGCTCCCCCACATAAAATACTTCTTCCCGCGCCATGATATACCGGTCTTTCAACCCGCCGGAACCGAAGTGGACGTCGGGGTAGTCTTTGCCGGTGATAACCGCCCGGACTCCGGGCAACTGCTCCGCCCGGGAAGTATCGATCCTGGTGATGCGAGCGTGGCCCCTCTGGCTGGTGGCCAACTTGCAGGCCAACATTCCCGGCAGGTACACGTCCGCCGCGTAGGTGGCGCGGCCGGTCACCTTTTCCCTGGCGTCAATCCTGGGATGGTTATGTTCCAGAACCTTGAAGTCCACCATCAGTTACTCCTTTCCGTCAGTAACTCTTTTTCGTTCCGCATTACCCGGGCGGCGGCCAGTATGGCCTCAACCACCCGGGAATAGCCGGTACAGCGGCAGAGGTTACCGCTGATGGCCAGCCGGACCTCTTCTTCGCTGGGGTCATCGTGATCATTGAGCAGTCCGGCGGCGGACATGATCATCCCCGGAATGCAAAACCCGCACTGTAGCCCGCCGTATTCGACGAAAGCCTGCTGCACTGGGTGCAATTCTTCGCCAGGGGCCAGCCCCTCAATCGTAGTCACCTCGGCGTCGTGAGCGCTGTGGGCCAGCACCATGCAGGAAGTGACCACCTTGCCGTTCATCAGCACGGTGCAGGCTCCACAGTCGCCCTCGTCACAGCCCTTCTTGGTGCCAGTGAGGTGGAGTTCGTCGCGCAGGGTATCCAGCAACGAATAGAAAGGCTCGGCGAAAAGCTGCCGGAGCTCTCCATTGATGGTTAGCTGTAACGGTTTTTTCATTAAAGTCTCCTGACAGTCTCCTGAATTGCAATAAATCGACAAGTTAAAAAGCAGTTTGGATCGCCAGGCGACGCTGTACCTCGAAGGGAACCTGGCCACCCTGGGCCATTTCAATGGACTTCTCCAGAGTGCGCTGTACCAGGACCCCCACCACCGTCTTGCGATACGCCCCGGTGGCCCGGACATCATCGATGGGCGTGGCCAGGGCCTGCGCTGCCTGGGCCGCCGCCCTGATCAGCTCAGGCGTTACGGTCTGGCCTCGCAGCATATCTTCGGCACCGTAGGCCCGGATGGGAGTAGGGGCCACCGCACCCAGGGCAATTTTGACATCGTCAATGACCTTGCCTCGGTCCCTCAGGGAGACCGCGGCGGCTACGCCCACCGCCGATATGTCCATGGCTCCACGAGGGCTGTGTTTGACGTACAGGGAGCCGGAATTTTTCGGCGTCGGAGGCAGCCGCAACTCGCCCAGGATTTCTCCCGGCTGAAGGGCGGTCCTGCCCGGACCCTTGAAGAACTGCCCCAGGGGCAACCAACGCTCGGATTCTGCTCCGACGATCTTGCACTGAGCGTCGAAGGCCAGCAGCGCCGGAAGCGTGTCACCAGCGGGAGAGGCGTTACAAACGTTGCCGCCCACCGTAGCCAGGTTACGTATCTGCACCGCGGCAAACGACGTGGCCCCAGTGGCCAGGGCGGCATAGTGTTCCCGCACCGCCGGATGCCGTTCCAGAGCCTGCACCGTCACCAGGGGACCCAACCTCAGGCCATTTCTGGCGCTGTAGCTGATGCGGCCGAGGCCGGGGACATGCTGGAGGTTGACCACGTACTGGGGGGTCCACACGCCGGTCCGCCAGCGTACCAGAAAGTCGGTGCAACCCGCCACAATGCGGGCCTGGTCGCCGTACCGCTGCAACATGGAACGGGCTTGCTTGAGGGTATGGGGTTCCAGGTAGTCAAATCTGGCCATAATCGGTCTCCCGGTGGTGCCGGAGTGGGAAATTCACATCCGCTGACCGCCGTGGGGTCAGTCTGGCGGCAACTGCGGCAATTATAGTGTCGCGGTTGAATGGGGGTCAATGTCCTGACCATTGCCGGCTTGTCTGGTATAATGCCGCCGATTGGTTAATTTGATGCAGGGAGACGATTATGGCTGGAGACCTTTCCAACATTCTGGTATCCACCGAGCCCACGGTCCTGACCACCGGGTGGGGTCGCACCGAAGGCCCGGTCTGGCATCCCGAAGGCTACCTGACCTTCGTAGACCTGGAAGG
>DASTLM010000409.1:0-5047 GCA_035714945.1 Dehalococcoidia bacterium
CGCGGTGACGCAACCCCGGGACGATGGCTATATCGCAAAACATTCGTTCCTGGTGACGAACCTCACGCAATACACCCCACATTTCCAACCTTAGCCGGTTCAGCCGCGGATCTCTGGGTGAGGCGATTGGAAATCTCGCCACCTTTCCCAGCCCCCGTCAGGTGGACCCACATACTCAAACAGCGATCGGGCCCAATTCAGGGGGTCTTCCGCGAACTGGGAACCACCTCGCACTCAGGTGGCATTAGCGTAGCTGCGTCGAGGTGGTCATACCATACCTGCTTCCTCGAGAAGGTAATACCGTTAATTTGTAGACGAGATTCTAAATCCCAAACGCAGTGGGCCAGTGACGCACCAAATTTTGAGCACCGCAATATTTCTAACTTTTCGCTACAGGAGTCGCCGATCATGGAGTCACCAAACGCAAGACACAAGGCCAATCCTCAGGGATCCCGAGAGGACAAGCCCGGCAAATATTCGCTGGCACTGTTGCTCGCGGTCCTGGTGTTAGGTATTGGGCTCATCCTGGAGTCTGACTCCCTGGTCGATTTACCGCGCAGTGTTATCGGCGTAGCCCACGCCCAGGGCGCCACGAGCGCCCTGGAGAGTTTGGGTGTGCCAATGTTTAGAATGGGCATCCCTTCCACAAATATGTGGGTTGAAGGCAACCTGCTTTACGGAGAAGCCCTGGACCCGGCCACTGGGAAGGCCCCCTTTTTCGCCTACGACATAACCACGCAAAAGGTCGTTTTTGTGGACACTGCCCACGAGAACATTCACGACCATCAAAGAAACATCATGGTGGATAGCGAAGGGAACGCATATTTCGGAGTTAACGCTAACGGACTAGCCAAGTACGATCCCAGGACCAACTCGGTCACTGTTTTGCGCCACAAATTACCCAATTTTCTCCGGGCCTCCACCCCGCAGTCTGCCAGTGGATGGATCTACGGTGCATCCGGCCAGTCTCAACCCACTGATCTTTTCAGATTTAATCCAAAACAGGACGTATTGGAAGTATTGGGTCCTTCCTGGGGCTATACCACCAGCATGGTCCTGGATCCCACCGAGAGGTATTTCTATTACGTTCCAGGGGCTCATGGAGGTGCTTCGGCATCGGGGACGCCGGTCCTCCAGTACGATACCCAGACCAGAAAGCATAAAGTCATTGCGTTTTTACACCCCTTCCTTGAACAAAAGACCGGACGGGATTTCGACGGAACCTTCGCTCTTTCCCTCGACCCGGCGGGAAAGAGACTCTTTATCACCATGAGGACTTATATTGGCACCAACACCGACCAGACCCGGAATCCTGGGCTGGTGGTGGTCAACATCCCGCCGCAAGAAGCCCCGCAGGTAGTCCCACCCAGGATCCGCTTTGAAGATGTAACTTCTGCCAGTGGACTGGGTGACCTGCTGTCCGATTCATATATTCATACCTCCTCGTGGGGCGATGCCGATGGCGACGGCTGGCTGGACCTATTTGTCGGAACCTTCGTAGGCTCGTCGTTTCCGGATTCAGGAGACCCTTCGGACAAACCGGACCCCGACCGATTAATGATGTACCAAAACGGGGTCTTCCAGGATTCTGGACAGTCTTCCATTGCGATCCATGGGCGAGGCGCCGGGTCGGTTTTTGCTGATCTGGATAACGACGGTGACCTCGACCTGTACATCTCCAACAACCGCAAATCCGCCGGAGATGAGCCTTCTCACATCCTCAGGAATGACCAGGGCGTTTTCACCGATGTCACACAAGGGAGCGGAATTGATGCCCAGGCGCTGGATGGCAGGCAGGCCGGGGTTCTCGACTACAATAACGATGGACTGCTCGACTTGTTCGTCCTGGGAGGGTTCCACGTACCCGGTCCTACGGTTTTATTAAGAAACAAGGGCGGGTTTCATTTCGAGGATGCCACCGCGACCGCAGGACTTCCCACGGACATCCATGGCTTGGGCCTGGCGATTGGCGATGTCACCGGTAATGGGTGGCCTGACATTTTCGTGGCGGGCGGCCCCAGCAGGACTGATCAACATAATTACATGTTTATCGCCCGGGGTGATGGCACTTACCGCAGACTCGCCGGCAATGTGTTTGACTGGAATCCCTTTACACAGCAAAGTGAAGACTGGGTGGGAGGCGCTGCCTTCGCCGATTTGAACCGGGACGGCAGATTGGACCTCCTGGTTGGACAGCACTTTGAGTCTGCGGAGACCGCTGGTGCACCCTTGCGCGTCTATATGAATCAGGGTCTTCAAGGCACGGATCCGGTCTTTTCGGACATAACCTCATCCGCCGGACTTCCGAAGATATTCACCAAAGCACCTCAGGTGGAAATTCAAGATTTTGACAATGATGGCTGGCCCGACCTGTACGCTTCCGTTCGGATAGACTCCGCTGCCGGTGTCGAGCCTCTCATCTTTACCCACAAGGGGAATTCGGGTAATCCCACGTTTAGTGCGCCGAATATGGTGAACCCCTATTACTACCCGGGGGGGCCCGTGGCTGACTTTAACAATGACGGGAAGTTGGATGTATTGCTGCCTCGGGTAGATACCAGACTACTCCAGAATACCGGTGCCCCCGGAAATTGGCTGAAGGTCCAGGTTGATACCAATGCCGGCTCGAACCGGTTCGGTATCGGCGCCAAGGTTAAGATTTACCGGACCGGGACCACGCAACTTCTAGGATATCGGGAAATTAGCGCATCCAGCGGCTTTTCTTCCTCCCAGGCTTCTACTGCCCATTTTGGGTTGGGCAACGAAAATTTCGTCGATGTAGTAGTACAGATGCCCTTTGGAGCGCCAGAATACAGAAGGAATTCGGCGCCAGCAAACAGGGTAATTAAAATGCCAAATGGACCGGTGGAGGCTCCGGCCCACCAGGGCCTGGAAGTTACTGCTTCGACCGGGACATCTGCTCAACTGCTCAACGGGCCGGGTGGTCTTCCTGCCCATACCGTGGCTTCGGTGGCTCCCACCATAGACTACGCGATTTACCCGTTGCCTGACTACCCCGGAGTCCCCTGGTCTCACTGGGGACAGGGAATATTGGCCTCAAACGGAAGGTACTATTCCAATGTGGGCGATCACATCAAAGACGCCAGTGGAAATACCTTTCTTTACGAATACGATCCGATTACCAGGAAACTTAAGAGCGTGGGAGATATCGTATCGGCGGTTGGTAACGGCCCGGGTAAGGGCGGGCATCATGCGAAGGTCCACGGCCGGATCAACGAAGCGAACGATGGTTACATTTACTTCACGTCTTATTGGGGGAAAATAGAGGCAGCGGCGGCGGATCCGAGGTATGAAGGAGCCGCCCTGCTAAGATACCCGATCAATACGGTGGCGGCAGGAAAGGGAGGCCCACCAACCACAGACACCACTCCGCCGGAGACCAGCCTGATTGGTGCGCCTCCCAGCGTCACTGCTGACACCACCGCCAGTTTCTCCTTCACTTCCAACGAGGCCGGCAGCAGCTTCAAGTGCCGGTTGGACGGTGGGGCCTTCAGCGGTTGCAGCTCGCCAGAGTCCTACGCCGGTCTGATTTTTGGCGCCCACACCTTCCAGGTGGTAGCTACCGATGCGGCGGGCAACCCGGATCCAACTCCAGCCAGCCACACCTGGACTTTGAACGCCACGCCGCCGGCCGGGGTTCTGATCACCAACATCGTGGTCAGCAACGGTAAGACCTACCAAGGGGATACCCTCGGTTCTGGGAAATTGACCTACAACGACCGGGGATACACCTTCACCTCAGTGCCCAGCCGGTTGGACGGACCGGAATTCATCCGAACCGCCAACGAAGATAAGACTGCCACGGGTCCGGACTTCCTGACCTTCAGCCTGACCGCCGACGCCACGGTGTATGTGCTGTTCGATGACCGGGTGGTTACACTACCGGCCTGGTTGAATGACGGGACCTGGAGTCTGACCGGCGAGACGGTCGGCACCACCGATGCAACCCGGCGGGTGTACCAGAAGCAATTTAGTGCCGGGATAGCTCAGTTGGGGGGCAACGCCATGGCCCCGATGAGGGGTGCTGGAAGTAACTATAATGTTGTGGCGGTTGCTAGGGAAACCACTCCGCCGGAGACCAGCCTCGATAGTGGGCCTCCCAGCGCCACTGCTGACACCACCGCCAGCTTCTCCTTCAGCTCCAGCGAGGCCGGCAGCAGCTTCGAGTGCCGATTGGACAATGGGCCCTTGACTTCCTGTAGCTCGCCAGAGTCCTACACCGGCCTGATGGGTGGCGCCCACACCTTCCAGGTAGTGGCTACCAATGCGGCGGGCAACCCGGATCCAACTCCAGCCAGTCACACCTGGAGCGTGGACACCCCGCCGCCGGCTGGCGGTCTGATCACCGGCATCGTGGTCAGCAACGGTACGATTTACCAGAAGGACACCCTCGGTACTGGGAAATTGACCTACAAAGACCGGGGATACACCTTCACCTCAGTGCCCAGCCTTTTGGATGGACAGGAATTCATCCGCGCCGCCAACGACGACAAGACAGCGACGGTTCCGGACTTCCTGACCTTCACCCTGACCGCCAACGCCACGGTATATCTGCTGTTCGATGACCGGGTGGTTACACTACCAGCCTGGCTGAATGACGGGACCTGGAGCCTGACCGGCGAGACGGTCGGCACCACCGATATTTCCCGGCGGGTGTACCAGAAGCAATACCGGGCCGGGACAGTGCAGTTGGGGGGCAACGCCATGGCCCCAATGAGGGGTGCTGGAAGTAACTACAATGTTGTAGCAGTAAGAAATAACTGAACCCTTTTCCGAAGTGGGGCAGCTTATTAACCAAGTATCGTTGGCAAAAGCTGCCCGGCTTCCGAGACTGGGGGTTATAACCCCGACGGGTCTCGCTCTAACGGTAAGATTTCCCAGGAGGAGCGAACCCCCGGCTCCGCCGATGGCGACTAGCGCCGGCACCGCCAGGAATCCCGGGTCGGTTCGGGCCTTGCGCCGGGGCGGGATTCGCGCCGGGAGCAAAGCCGCGATGGGGATCACCCTGGCTGGATGAGGGGGCGGG
>DASTLM010000410.1:0-7852 GCA_035714945.1 Dehalococcoidia bacterium
CCGGACCATCCCTGGCAGCGCAAGACCAACCGGGCGGGAGGACTGGAAGGCGGCATGACCGACGGTATGCCGGTGGTGGCCCGCTTTGCCATCAAGCCCATTGCCACGCTGCGTAACCCGTTGCCGTCGGTGGACCTGGACACCGGCGGACCGGTGCAGGCCCATTTCGAGCGTTCCGATGTCTGTCAGGTGCCGCCGGCAGGGGTCATTGGCGAGGCGATGGTTGCCCTGGTGCTGGCGAATGCCTTCATGGAAAAGTTCGGCGGTGATTCCATCCCCGAGACCCGCCGCAACCATGACGGTTATATCAAGACCGTCGGCCCCCGGAGGGTCTACCAGTAGCGGAACGGTGATTTATCCGTTGTTATATAAAGAAAGATGGCGTCCCACATTAACCTATCTGGATGGACTTGACCTGGGGTTTCTGTTAGACTGAGGCTGGTTCCTAAATTCCCCTAATTGAGGAGGCCAATCATGGAAGGAAAAGTCCAACTGGAAATCACCTACTGCGTTCCTTGACAACACCACGCTACCGCCACGTGGATGGCGAATGAGTTTTTCCGGGCCTACGGTCCCGATGCGGCCATTACCATCTCCCCGCGAGGCCAGGGCATCATGGAAGTGTTCCTGGATGGTGAGAAGATCTTCGACAAGAAGGCCGAAGGCAACATCTATCCTGACCTGTCTCGGGTCCGCAAGATGAAGGAAGTTATTACCGCCAAGATTGCGAGCATGAACGCGGTTCTCGCCCCGGCCGACAACTAGGCAAGCAGCCGCCGCCGGAGCCTGGTTCCATCAGCGGCAAAGCTATAGGTAGACAGCCGTCAGCCCCTCTTATTGCAAGAGGGGCTGAACTTTTGTCCAGATTGATCTTGCCAGCTCCCGGCTCGGTCGGGTGGCGTCCAGCACCAGCCACTTTACTGGGTTTAGCTCGGCCAGGGCCGCGTATCCTGCTCGGACCTTCTGGTGAAACTCGGGGGAGGCCCGGTCGAAGATATCCCCATCGGACCCGCCCTTTCGGGCCAGTCCCACCTCCACCGGGAGGTCTAGCCAAACGGTCAAATCTGGTGACATTCCGCCGGTGGCGTACCGGTTTAACTGGTCAATCAGGCCAAGGTCTAACCCTCGGCCGTATCCCTGGTAGGCTACTGAAGAAGCGGTAAAGCGGTCGCAGACTACGGTCTCTTCGGCGGCCAGGGCTGGCCGGATCACCTTCTCCACCAGTTGGGACCTGGCGGCTTCAAACAGCAGCAGTTCGCTCAGCGTGGATATATTGGGGCGGCTCTTTAGCAAACGGCGCAGGGACTCCCCCAGGGGGGTACCGCCCGGTTCGCGGGTCAACCGTACCGGGTAGCCCCGCCGGCGTAACCGGTGGGCCAGGGAGCGGCATTGGGTGCTTTTCCCCGCTCCATCGCCGCCTTCAAACACAATGAACGCCACGGCCCCTCTTGGATCAAGACTTGTAGATCAGCACACCGCGCTCCGGTTCCCGCCCTTTGCTGGTGGAGGCCAGGCTGAACCGCTCGGCCAGCAAGTGCTGCAAACGTCGCACGTAGGGCCGCTGGGGGGTCAACAGGACGCTGAATTCGCCGCCCAATACTCGCTGGGCGGCCTCCTCGGCCTCCCGCATGGCCTGTTCCAGAAATTCCCTGGAGCGATGACCGTGTTCCTCCGGCGTGGGTCGTTCCGAACCTACGTCCAGACCCCGCTCCCTGGCCAGCGTCCGCAGAAATTCGACCAGTTGGGCCACCGTGTTTTTGCGCAGGACGTACACCGGAGTGCCGCTGGACTCGGCCACCCGGACCAACTGGGAGCCCCGGCGGTAGTGAGTTTTGGTGGTAAGCACCAGGGTTGCCCGGCGCAGTTCGTTGGCGGAGTCCAGATATATACCGCTCTCGGACTGGGCCGCCTCCAACTTGTCCCGTCCCACACCAAACAAGAATATCCGCTCGTCAATGTGTTTAGCCTGACCGTTGACCGGCGCCGGCCCACTGCCATTCGATTCTTCCGAATACCAGCGCGGTTCATCAATAAACTTGTTCTTGCTGGACCTGGGGCTGGGACGGTCAGCCGACCAGGAGGCTGGAGTACCCTCGCTGCGTCGCGGCGCTTCCTGGCTCAGTTTTACCTCGCCATCCTCACCCAGGGACCGGACTACCGGCGCGATCTGGTAGCCTCTCAGCGCCTGGTCAACCACTTGCGCTACGTCTTCGTGGACCGCTACCTGCTCCCAACTCTGGATTTCCACCACTATGTCGAAGGTAGGCGGGGCCTTTCTTTCCAGGACCGTTTTCTGGGTTCCGCGAAACTTGGCTTCCTGGTCTCCCAGGGTGACGGTCTGTACTCCGCCAATCAGGTCCGATAGCGTTGGGTTGAGGATCAAGTTGTCCAGGGTGTTGCCGTGGGCGGTGCCGATGAGCTGCACTCCCCTTTCGGCGATGGTGCGGGCGGCAGCGGCTTCTTGCTCGGTGCCCATTTCATCAATGATGATGACCTCGGGCATGTGGTTCTCCACCGCTTCAATCATCACGGCGTGCTGTTTGCTGGGAGTTACCACCTGCATGCGCCGGGCGTGGCCAATGGCCGAATGGGGCACGTCACCGTCCCCGGCGATTTCGTTCGAGGTATCGACGATGATTACCCGCTTCAGGGCATCGTCAGCCAGCACCCGCGCCATTTCCCGCAGCATGGTGGTCTTGCCGACACCGGGACGACCCAGCAGGAGGATGTTCTGTCCGGAGAAGGCCAGGTCTTCAATAATCTTGATGGTGCCGAAGACGGCGCGCCCCACCCGGCAGGTTAACCCCACCACCTGGCCTTTGCGGTTGCGAATGGCGGATATGCGATGCAGCGTGCGTTCGATCCCGGCCCGGTTATCGTCGCCAAACTTTCCGATCCGCTGTACCACATACTCCAGGTCGTCTCGGGCAATCTCTTGATCATCCAGCACCAGGTCCCCGGAAACGAACCGGGCTTCGGGCACCCGGCCCAGGTCCAGGACCACCTCCAGGAGGTCTTCCAAGTCCTCCCGGTGGCGCAGAGCCTCCGTCACCCGGGCAGGAAGAACTTCCAGTAGTAGGTCCAATTCTCCATGGACTGACCGTTCCACTGCTACCAATTCATGCCTCCACCGGAGCCATGCCAGCGCACCTGACTGGCGCAGCGACCGTTTTAATTAGCATTGTATAGCTGGCTGCTTCCCGCAAGCCGCGATAGCTCAGTTGATCACGGACTGGTTGTTGGTAGTCAGGTACCAACCATCTTTGATAGCCAGGGTTGGATAAGGACAAGGTCATCAGGGGACCGAGCACCTCCGGGTGGTCCGGATGAACCATGATCTGGCCTTCGGTGGTCCCCCGGCAGTGGAACCAGGCCGACCAACCCACCACCTTGCCGTTGCGCTCGTCGACCAGTTCTGTTCGTTTGCCGGGACGCAGGGACAGGGCGGCCTGCCAGTAGTCACAGGTCAAACCCAGGGCCACTCGTACCGTGGCGGGGGTGCAGGCGCAGAACAACTGGAACAGGCGGTACTCATCCTGGGGCTGACGGATTCTAATACTCCCGGTAAGGTGTTCGCGGTTGTCCGGGAGGATTCCGGCCCATCCCTCCATCAATGTCTCCTGAACGTAAGGAAAGAAACCGGTCCGCCGGGCAAAAGTTATGGCTGGGATGCCGGAGGGTAATCTCAAAAAGATTCGTTCGGCGCGACGCAGACCGGCTTGCTGCACCAGTTGCTCCAGAAGTTCCAGGACGGTGGTTTCTTCAGCAGAACCCGGGCCGTCGTTGTTGGGCTGATTGGCGGGTAGATACAGGTGGTCGATCTCCCACACGCGGCCAGAGCAGGTGCGGGCCGATACCAGTCCCCCCAACCGGAGGCCGTTCCATGAGGCCAGGGTGATGCGATTGTCCTGCTGGGTCAGGGCCTGTTTCCAGAGTTCGAGATTTTCGAGGGTAGCGTGTCTGGTCGGGCTGCTCCTGGGGCAGGCCAGGTTGGGACATTTCGGCGTATTCAGGACCAGACAGCGCAGGGCGTCGGTGATGCGGAAGGTCTGCATCATCAGGCGGGCCCAGAGACCTGCCCGGCGGCCAGGTCAAGAAAATGCTGGTGGAAGCGAGTGTCACTGGTCAGCTCGGGATGGAAGGAGGTGGCCAGCAATTTGCCTTGTTGGACTGCCACCGGGCGGCCGTCAGGCAACGTAGCCAGCACCTTCACTCCGTCGCCGACCCGGAAGATGACCGGCGCGCGAATGAAAATGGCATGAAAGGGCGGAGCGTCGAACTCGGCGATGTCCAGGTCCTGCTCGAAGCTGTCAATCTGACGTCCAAAGGCGTTACGCTGAACCCCAATGTCCATCAATTGCAGGGGTATGGGGTCTGCCTCGGTGATCTCGTGAGCCATCATGATCATTCCGGCGCAGGTGCCCCACACCGCCTGGTGCTGCTGGGCCATCCGGGCCACTGGTTCACGAAGCTGATACAGGCTCATCAACCGGCTCAGGGTAGTGCTCTCACCCCCGGGGATGATCAGGCCATCCAGGTCGGCGAATTGTTCCGGGAGTCGCACCTGGCGGCTACTCACGCCCAGCTTGCCGAGGATAGCGATGTGTTCAATGAAGTCTCCCTGTATCGCCAGAACGCCGATCTTCAATTCAGTTTGCTGCCCGGTAACAAGTTAAGCAGTTACGGACTCCTGGAACATCTGCCAACGGCCAGT
Source organism: Dehalococcoidia bacterium (assembly GCA_035714945.1). GTDB lineage: Bacteria > Chloroflexota > Dehalococcoidia > Lucifugimonadales > UBA3495 > Casp-Chloro-G3. The sequence goes on from DASTLM010000410.1 coordinate 4,715, forward strand.
TGGGCGGACAATCTCGATTCCACCGCGTGGGGCATCTCAAAGGCAATTACCTGGCCAGTCCTGCCATCCCGCATCTGGAAAATATGCGCAGATGGAAATTGGCATCAACGCTAGATGCCCCGGTGGGCCAGCAGTTCATTCTGGGGGATGCTGCGGGTGCTGATGCCCACCATTGCTTCGCCCAGGTTCTTGGAAACTTCGGCGATGATCTCCGGGTTGTTGTAGTGGGTCACCGCCTGAACGATGGCGTTGGCGCGCCGGGCGGGATTGCCGGACTTGAAGATGCCGGAACCCACGAACACGCCGTCGGCGCCTAGCTGCATCATCAGAGCGGCGTCGGCGGGGGTGGCGATACCACCGGCGGCGAAGTTGACCACCGGCATTCGGCCCAGCTCCCGGGTCTTGGTCAGCAACTCCAGGCTGACCCCCAGGTCCCGGGCTTCGACCACCAGTTCGTCTTCGGGCATGGTCTGAAGCTTGCGGATGGCGTCCTGCACCGCCCGCATGTGGCGCACGGCCTCGACGATATCGCCGGTGCCGGCCTCGCCCTTGGTGCGGATCATGGCCGCGCCTTCGGAGATACGGCGCAGGGCTTCGCCCAGATCGCGGCAGCCGCAAACAAAGGGGACTTTGAAATCGTGCTTCCAGACGTGGTGTGTCTCATCGGCCGGGGTCAGCACCTCTGATTCGTCAACGTAATCTACGCCCAGGGATTGCAGCACCTGGGCTTCGACGAAGTGGCCGATGCGGCACTTGGCCATCACCGGAATGCTCACCGCGTCGATTATCTGGCAGATCATGGTGGGGTCGCTCATGCGGGCAACGCCGCCATCGGCACGGATGTCGGCGGGGACGCGCTCCAGGGCCATCACCGCCACCGCGCCCGACTCTTCGGCTATCTGGGCTTGCTCGGCGGTGACCACGTCCATGATCACGCCCCCTTTGAGCATCTGAGCCTGGCCGGCCTTGACCGTGAAGGTACCGGTTAATACGTCAACCATTATTGCCTTCCTCCGTACATGGGTGGGACGTTACGCTGACAGTATTATACGATGCCCTTCGTTTGATTATCAATTGGGTTGGATCGAGGCTTGGATTGATCTCGAGGCTTGGATTGATCTCGAGGCTTGGATTGATATCGAGGCTTGGATTGATCTGGAAGCCCTTCGGGAGGTTGCCTGGGGGTGGTGGATGATTTCAGGACTCCTTGACAGTCCCTGGTCGGTGGGCTTTAATATAAGTGGTTCAGCCGAGGTAGCTCAGGTGGTAGAGCACGGCACTGAAAATGCCGGTGTCGACAGTTCGAGTCTGTCCCTCGGCACCACCCGATTTGCCGCGAAGGCAACGGGTCAGCCAGCGGAAGTGGCTCAGTGGTAGAGCATCTCCTTGCCAAGGAGAGGGTCGCGAGTTCGAATCTCGTCTTCCGCTCCATTGTTATTAACAGAAAACTTCGCGCCCACGCCGAGCACCCGAGCTACCGTGGCGACAGCCCACAACCAGCCCATTAACCCGCGATCTCCCAAGTTTCGTATAGCATCCTCTACAGCCGGTGCCGTATTGTAGCCTAGCAGTCAATCAGGCTAGGGTTATCAGGGCAATCGCATCTTACCTCGTAGAGTGTCACCCATCACACCGGCGGAAGCCGGTGTCTGGTTAAATTCCCCTGGGTTCCGGCGGAAGCCGGAACGACGGTATGGCTCAGACCTCATAGGACTTGCTAGCGGATAGTCTGCCTTCAGGAAGATGCGATTGCCCTGCTAGAGTTAAATGCTGGAGCAGCGCAGTGCGGCGTATTACTGTTACGTATTGCTGTCACGTATTGCTGTTACGTATTGCTGTTACGTATTGCTGTTACGTATTGAAGGAACTGCACGAGACCATTGACACAGTGAAGAGGGGATCACCAAAGAAATAAGGAATCAGAAGTTAATGGATACTAATCAGCGCTCTATCGGTTATTCAACAGCGATCCGCCGATGGAGAGATCGCTTACTGGCTCTGCTGCTGATTGCTCTGGGCAGTATTTGAGAATGAAGGCCAGGCGATGGCAGCGCTGCCGAAGATATTGGAATCCTTTGAGTCGTTCGAAGTTAGCCCCCAGCAGAAAGGACCTCTGGTCTGGGTCACCATTATCGGCCCACCAGGGTTGATCGGTCAGGGATTTGAGGGTTTTATTCCGTAGATCAATTCGAGTTATCCCAAAGTTTGGCATTGCCAGTGCCTCAGTCGGTATAGAAGTGGGGGTAAAGCTGGTCTTCGGGAATAAACCGGGTTGCTTGTCGGAAGAAGGCCCGCAATACTGATGGCCCCGGCCATGGGATCTCGGACGTAGTGCGGCGGCTCCGCCAGAAGCTTACCGTATCCACGTCCAGACCCACCTGGCGCGCAATCTTACTTTTGTTGCGGCCAGCGGCGGCATTATTATTCTACTGCCGGTGGTTTTGAGCCATAGTGTACTGGTTCTTGGTCATACACGGATTCTGCATCAGGGTTCACCATCGGGAGGGGCGTCTACCAAAAGCTGATCTACAGATTCTCGAAGCTCCGGCAAGTTCTCATGGATCGCTCGCCAGACCCGGTCGCTGTCCACAATCGCGTAGCCATATATCAGAATGTTGCGGAACGCAATGATCTGGGGCAGATCTGGTAGCTGGCTGGCCAGTGCTGCGTCAAGCTTGGCTAACTGGCCAAGGGCCTCGCCGATGATCTCGAACTGCCGCTCAATGGGGCAGAACGCAACATCAGGTCCTGCTGAAAATCCTCTCTGGTACGCCCGAGGATAAACCCTGCGATGGCGTCGATAGCCTCCCGTGCATCCCAGAGGTACGCCTTAGGGTCACGCTGCATAGAGATTTTCTCGGGTCTCCTCGATGCTTTTGCGGATGTAAGGGTTCTTTACTGCTGACGCTACAACGAGATCCACCCGACGGTCCAGTAGGGCCTCCAACCCTTCCTTAAGGCCGAAGTACTGCTCCAGAGCTTTCAGTGTGCCGCCTGGCTCAAATTCCACCAAGAAGTCCACGTCGCTCCTGGTTGGGTCAAAGTCGTCCCGGGTAGCTGATCCAAAGAGGTCCAGCCGTCGCACCTGGTAGCGACGGCATAATTCGGCCATCCCGTCCTTTCGTGTTTCGATGATAG
>DASTLM010000411.1:0-4600 GCA_035714945.1 Dehalococcoidia bacterium
TGGCCTGGGACCCACAGCGCTCATATCCCCCTTGAGGACGTTGAGCAACTGGGGAAACTCATCCAGGTGAGTGGCCCGCAGGACCCTACCCACACCAGTCACCCGTGGATCGTGCTTCTCCGCCCAAACAGCCATTCCGTCCTTCTCGGCATCACTCCTCATGGTCCGCAACTTGTAAGCCCGGAATACCTTCCCTCCTTTCCCGATGCGGTCCTGGACATAAAATATGGGGCCAGGTGAGTCCAGGCGAATCGCCACGGCAGCCAGGGGAAACACCAGGGTAAATCCGAGGAGCCCGAAACCGGCCAGCGCGATATCCATAATACGCTTGACTATTGGAAAAATAACTCCGGTGCTGGCGTGCTGCAAGGGGAGGGAACCGATCCAGCCGTGTTCCACCAGGTCCAGCGATACCCTCGCGGTCAAGTCCTCCAGAATATCGGGCAGAAAAGTGACCTGGACTCCGTGTTCGTAGCAATCGACCAGGCTGCGAATCAAAGTCCCTTCAGATTCGCCTGCTCGAACGTTCAGAGTAGTTATAATAACCTCTGAGACGGCCAGTTCCTGCACCAGCCGAGGTAATTGGGAGGCTGTACCCAATTCCTCCAGGCCTTCCACTGCTTCCCCCTGATATACCTTATCGTCGGCCACAAAACCCAGAATCTGGTAGTAAGGATTGGCCAACCGCTGGACTATCGAGGGCATGCTTTCCGTCAATTCGCCGTCAAACAAAATGATCGCCCTTCGCCGGAAAGAGCTGCCCCCCAGATAATAAATGTAGATAAACCGCCAGATCGCCACCAGGCCAAAGGATATTGTGCTGAAGGACAAAACAAAGAACCGCGGCAGCGAGTCCCGAGGAGAGAAGAAATAGACCAACAGGTAAGGTATCAACAACATACCGATGATTTTACCCAGGGCCTGGACCGTGTGCCGCATGCCCGCTGAGATATCAGGCGCGTAGAAATTATTCAGCGCGGCCACGATCAGCCATATCAGGGTTATAACCGGAAAGCTGAAGACATACACCGAAGGAAAGGGTTCCTCAGCTCGCAGACTCCAGGTCCACAGTCCCACAAACGTCGCCAGATTGACCAGGACTATGTCCATGATCAGTAACAGCATCCGGCGCTCCGAAATTCGTAATGGCCAGGAGGGGAGTTTTCTGGGCCGGCCTCTGCCCCGGTTGTCTAATTCTGGATTCGAAAGTTGTTTACTCATCCTGTTCGGCCCGTGAATGTTTGAATGGCCTTGCCCCGGAACCCCCAATAGAGTGCCAGGGGCCGTGAAATGCCGGAAAGATTGACTTCAACAAAAATGGGAGAGCCGCCTGTGTCATAGCCCCGGTCGGAGTCCTTTGACTCCAACACCGATGTATGATAGCAGATATAAACAGATACAAGATGGAAGTATCGTCACATACCTGCACCCGGGTTGCGGACACCCGGAAATGGCCCAGCCAGAGATATTGTTTGCGGCAGGTCAATCGTATCTTGCCCCATAGATGGTCCCTGGTCACACCGGCTTCCGTCGGCGTCCAGTTTCGTTCCCGGGGTTCCGGCTCCTGCAGAAACGCCGATAAGGCGCGGAACTCACCGCAACCGCCGGTGGATCGGCTGTTTCAATCAAGGTGTAATTGCCTGGTCGTCAGGGCAGTTTTCGGTTGAATCGCCGTGGTCCTCTGTGCTACCATTGACCTGCAGATTGTTACAGATTTCACGAACCGTTATTTTGCCGTGGAGTAGCCAGGTCCGCGAAACATGGATGGACTCACGCAAAAGATAACCGCCGCGATCCACAACCAGTTGCAACCCACCGTTACCGTGCTCTCCTCACTACTGGCAGTGGAGGAAGCCATTGGCTACATCCCGAAGGAAGCGGTGGAACAAGTCGCTGGCCTCACCGGTAACACCATCAACGATGTCTGGGCAGTAGCTTCTTTTTACCCCAACTTCAGGTTCCTACCCCCCTGTGAGCATCAACTCGAGCTGTGCTGGGGGCCATCGTGCCATCTGCTGGGGGCGATGCAGGTGATTGCGGCGGCGCTGGACCAACTGGGGGTCGAGGGGGAGGGTGACACCGCCGATGGGAAGCTATCTTTGCGCTATAACACCTGTCTGGGGGCCTGTGCCCAGGCTCCGGTCATATCCGCAGATCACCATCTGATGGGCCGGCAGTCACCGGATAAAGTACGGGCGATCGTTACCACCCTCCTGTCCAGCCCGGGACCGCATAGCCAGGATGTCCACTGATGCGCCGGAAAATTGCCAAAACCCCGCCGAAGAAACGCTAAAGAAACGCTGATGAGGGCACTGACCAGAATGATGATGTCCGGTTCCCGCGGCGTCCGATGAACTTCGCCGACCTGGTTGCCGAGGCCGACCGCCGTTGGAAGTCGCTCACCGACGGGGAAACTCCCTGGATCAGGGTTGGCGCCGCCCTCTGCGGCAAAGCAGCGGGATGCGATGCCGTTCTGGCGGCGCTGGAGTCGTCCCTGCAACGTCATGGTGTGGCCGCCCGAATTAGCGAAGTTGGCTGTTTGGGCCCCTGCTTCGCCGAGCCTCTGGTCGATGTTCAGTTGCCCGGCGGCTCCCGGGTCATCTATCGCAACGTCACCCCGGAATCCGCCGAAGCGATAGTTGCCGCCCATGTTGTCCAGGGGACTCCGGTGCCTGGCCTGGCGCTGGGGTATCTGGGCGAAAGCAGTATCGGCGGCATTCCCCCTCTGGTCGAGCATCCGATGAAGGCCAGAGAGACTCGCATCGCCCTGCGCAACGCCGGTAACATTGATCCGGGCGACATCTATCAGTACATCGCCAATGGCGGCTATCAGGCGCTTAACCAGTCGCTGACCACAATGACCGCCGCGGAGATGCTGGCCCAAGTCAATGCATCGGGTCTCCGGGGACGGGGCGGGGCCGCCTTCGCTACCGGGACCAAGTGGAACTTCCTGGCCGGTTCCAGAGAACCGGTAAAGTATGTCCTGTGCAACTGCGAGGAAGGTGACCCGGGAGCCTTCAACGACAAGGGCATTCTGGAGAGCGACCCTCATACCGTGGTTGAAGGCATCATCCTGGCGGGCTATGCCACCGGGGCCAGCAATGGTTATATTTTCATCCGGCATGGCCACGATGGCCCGGTGGACCGGGCTCGTAACGCGGTGCGGCAGGCCTATGAATTGGGTTTGCTGGGCCAGAACATCCTGGGCAGCGATTACAGCTTCGATCTGGAAGTTGCCCTGACCGGTGACTCCTATGTCTCGGGCGAAGAGACTGCTCTGATGGAATCCATTGAAGGCAAGCGGTCCATGCCCCGATACCGGCCACCTTTCCCAGCCCAGGTGGGCCTCTTTGGCCAGCCCACCAACATCAATAACGTCAAGACCCTGGCCTACGTACCGGAGATTGTGGCCAGGGGCGGCGCATGGTTCTCGAGTATCGGCCATGGCCGCAGCACCGGCACTGCCATTCTGTGTCTGTCCGGCCCGCTGAACTACACCGGCATGGTGGAAGTCCCCATGGGCCTCAACCTGAGCGAAGTGCTTTATGAAGTGGCCGGTGGCGTCAGAGACGGAAAGAATCTGAAATTGGTGCAAACCGGAGGGCCGCTGGGGGGCGTATTGGGGGTAGATAACATTGACCTGGCCCTGGACTTCGAAGTTTTCCGAGACGCCGGGGCGATTCTGGGCTCAGGCGGCATTATCGCGGCCGATGAGGACACCTGCATCGTTGACTTGACCCGGGCTTTGATCGCCTTCTGCCAGTACGAATCTTGCGGCAAGTGTTTCCCCTGCCGCATGGGGATGAGCCATTTGCTGGAGGTCCTTGAGCGCATCTGCCGCCTGGAGGGAGAGTGCGGCGACCTGGAGTTAATGCGCAGCGTCGGGCTGAACATGCAGGCCGGATCGTTGTGCGGTCACGGGCAGTTGGGATTCAACCCGGTGTCATCGGCCATCAAGTATTTTGGCCCCGAGTTTGACGCTCATATTTTGGAGCGGCGCTGTCCCACCGGAACTTGCCTCGGCGCGAAGTTCTCGCCAAAACTGACCAGAAGGTAAAAGCTGCCCTTCGCCTGCTGTCGGGTTGGTGCGGGCATACTTCGCGCTTACGGAAATGGGAATACGGTCAGAACCTGCCCAGAGGCACTTGGCATGACCTTTCCAGTAATCTTTGGATGGGTAATCTTTGGATGGGGTCAGAGGCGGGGGAGTATGGCAGAAAATAGTACCAACGATATAACCATCGCCATTGATGGCGTGGACATTAAAACTCAGCCCGGCAAGATGGTGCTGGAAGCGGCCATCGCAGCTGGCATTTACATTCCTTATCTGTGCTACCACTCCGGTATGAAGCCCTTCGCCGCCTGCCGAATGTGTGTGGTGTCGGTCGAGGGCGGCCGAGGCTTCCCGGCTTCCTGCACGTTGCCGGCGCAGAATGGGATGAAAGTCCGCAGTGAGTCCCGTGACGTCATCGATTTGCGCCGTTCGGTGATGGAGATGCTCATCGCCGAGCATCCCAACGGATGCCTGACCTGCCATCGGGTCGACATCTGCGGCCCCAGCGATATCTGCCTGCGGCACGTGTCGGTCAATGACCGCTGT
>DASTLM010000412.1:0-27512 GCA_035714945.1 Dehalococcoidia bacterium
GCGATGTGCCGAAAAATGATTCGGTTGGATGAGGCGCCGATGGCCCTGGCCGCTACCACGTAATCCAACTCTTTTATGGTCAGGACTTGAGCCCGTACGGTGCGCATCACCGGGGCCAGCATCCCGATGACGATGGCAATAATGACATTTTGCAGAGATGACCCCAGCACCGCCACTACGGCCAGGGCAATGATGAGGCCTGGTAGAGCCATCATGGCGTCCACCAATCGCTGGAAAGTTAAGTCGACGTACTTACCGGCGTAGGTGGTGGTTAACGCCAGAACGGAACCCACGACTATGCCGATGATCACGCTGCCGAAACCGACGTAAAGGGAGATACGCGCCCCGTAGATTACCCGGCTCAGCACGTCACGACCCACGTGGTCGGTACCCATGGGGAAGGCTAACCGGGGCGATAAATAGAGGTATTCCCTCCCCAGCGCCTCTTTAGCGCCATAAGGGGCAATAATGGGGCCTAACAACGCAATGAGGATCAGGAGTACGGTTATCGCACCACCGATGGCTCCCAAGGGTTTGGTACGAGTAAAGCGGGCTAGCCACTTGCTGGCGCTTAAAGCTGGGGCCAAGACTCCGGCGTTGAGTCCGGGCAGAGTTCGGGCGCCGACGGCCTCGCGTTCCATCATGCTCTCGTCTCCTTTATCTGGCTAACTACTATCTGGCTAACTACTATCTGGCTAACTACTATCTGGCTAACTACTATCTGGCTAACTACCCCGAGGCAGATCTGACTTACTGGTAGCGAATCCTGGGGTCCAGGACGCCATAGAACAGGTCGATAATCAGGTTCAGGCTCAGCACCACCGCCGCAGCCAGCAGGATTACCGCCTGTATCACCACGAAGTCCCGGTGAATGATGCTCTCGATCAGGAAGCGCCCCAGGCCAGGCACTACAAAGATGGTCTCCACGATTATCACGCCCCCCAGTAACCGGGCGAACTGGTAGCCCGACACCGTGACTATGGGTAGGATGGCGTTCTTCAGGGCGTGCCGCCCGATCACCGTCAACTCAGCGAGGCCTTTGGACCGGGCGGTCCTCACGTAGTCTTCCCGCAAGACCTCCAGCATGGAGGAGCGGGTAACCCGGGCGGTAAAGGCCAGGTCGTGGAAGGCAATGGCCATGGCCGGGAACGCCAACTGCTGCAGGTTCAAGAGCGGGTCTTCCCAGAAGGTGGCGTATCCCAGGGGCGGCAGCCAGTTAAAGACGTAGGCCAGGAAGTAGACCATCAGAATGGCCAGCCAGAAGGTGGGCAGGGCAATCCCAATGAGAGATATTATCCGGCTCACGTAGTCGGGCCAATGGTCCTGCTTCACGGCGGAGATCACCCCCAGCGGCACCGCGACCACGAAGGCCATCAGGATGCCCATCACCGCCAGCTCCAGGGTGACCGCAAACTTGTCCTTCAACTCATCGATAACTGGGGTCTTGTACCAGATGGAATCTCCCAGGTCGCCGCGCACCGTGCCCCACAGCCAGGCGCCGTACTGCACGTGAATTGGACGGTCCAGTCCCAGCTGGTGACGCAGTTTGACCAGGTCTTTTTCAGTTACTGCCCCGGACCCGTCCTCTCCGGTGAGGATAAACAGGGCGGCGTCGCCCGGGACCAGGAAGAAGAGGGCGAACACGATCATGGTGGTGAGTAAAATGGTGGGTATGAAGAGGAATAATCTCCTCGCCGCATACTGTCTCACAGTCCCTCCCGGGTTTCAGGCTAGGTTACTGTATAACTCCAGAACCGCCACACCCCAACATCAGCCAGGTCCAGCCTTGGCCGGCCGATGGGCGCTCTTCACATCCCCCAATTGCTCCCGTGATTCAGGAGCAATTGGGGGATGTCCGGTTAGTCGATCCAGGGAACAAAATCGGGAACAAAATCGGGAACAAAATCGGGTCTGAACCCCAGGCAACGCCAGCCATTACCCCAGCGGCGGTGCGTCAGGGCTGGGTATGGGTGCGTCGGGGTCCCACCAGATCTGGTCCCACTTCCAGACGGTATGCGGATGATAGGGCGGCCTGAAGTTCTGGATCCGGTAGTCCACCGCGCCGGCCACTCGCTGCCAGTAGAGGGGAATCCAGTGGTTATCCCCCTGGTCGAGGATCTCCGCCATTTCCTGGTAATACCCGCGGCGGACCTCCGGATTCAGCTCTCGTGCCTCCAGGGCCATCAACTCATTCATACGGGGGTTTTCCCAGTTATGGGGGTTACGCAGGCTGTCTTTGGCGTACCACTGGACCACGACGGTCTCCGGCTCCAGGAAGAAAAGCGAGGTGCCGATGACGCTCATATCGTGGTTACCATCGCGCAAGTTGGCGTAGAAGGTGGCCCGGTCCGCCACCTGGAGGTCTACCTCGATGTTCAGGTTCTTCTTCAATTGGGAGGCGACCAACTCGGCCTCGGTCCTCCCTTCCTTGGCCTGGTCCACGTTGAAGGTGAGCTTGAAGCCGTCGGGGAAGCCCGCCTCGGTCAGCAGCCTCCTGGCCTCGGCCAGGTCCTGGGGATCCTTGGCGCCATCCACATACCGGAAGCCGGGCAACTGTAATATCTCCTCGTCGCTCTGGGCATACCCGGGCGGGAAATAGTTGCCGATGACGCCCTCATCGCCGATCACCGTGTACGCAATTTCCTGCCGGTCAATGGTCAGGTAGATGGCCTTACGGACCCGGGGGTCGTCCAGGGGCGGCCGGTTCCAGTGGAGCCAGAAGCCGCGCAAAGTACCAACATTGCCCAGGGCCGCCCGCATCTTGCCGCCCGAGTCCTTCTGCACCTGGAGCATGTCCTGGAGGCTGGTGCCGCCCATCACCAGCCAGGCATCAACCTGCCCGGTCTTCATGCTGGCCAGGCGCCGGGCGGCGTCTTCGATGACGAATACCTTATGGTAGTCGTAGAAGGGTATGGGGTTCTTGAAGTAATCGGCGTTCCGCTCAAACTCCCAGGAGTCGCCTTTTTTCCATTCTTTGAATTTCCAGGGGCCAGAGCCGACGTTGTTCTCATAACAGCAGTTGAGCTCGTCCTGGGTCTTGCCCTCTACGACGTGCCTGGCGTAGATCTTGAAATAGTCCACCCCCAACCAGCCCAGGGCGGTGGACGAGGGGTACTTGATGGGCATTTCCACCGTCCGGTCGTCCACGGCCCGGGCCGTCCCATGTTCGTAAAAGTCACGGATGGCGACCACCCGGCCCCGGGTGACGCCCTCCTCGGCCATCCGGTCCAGGCTGAAGACCACGTCATCGGCGGTGACCGGGACGCCGTCCTGCCAGTTGGCCTCGGCGAGGTGGAAGGTGTAGGTCAAGCCATCCTCGGACACATCCCAACTCTCCGCCAGGTCTCCAATCAGCTCCTCCGGGTTGGTGGGGTCGTACTGCAACAGCTGGTTGAACAGGGGACCCGCGGGCATCAGCGTGGTGGTCGAGCTGGCCCCGTAGTGAAGGTCCAGGAAGCCGGGGTTCGCGCGATGGACGAAGCGGATGGTCCCGTTGTAATGCTTATCCGCGCCCAGGCTAACCCATTCTGGCACCTCGGCCTGGTAGAGACCGGGTACTGGAGTGGCGGCTACCTGTACTGTTACCGGTGGCGCCACCGTCGGGGCGATAGTCACAGCGTTCCTTACCTGGGGGGCAGCCTGGGTCGACCCACCTTGGGGTTGAACCGGTTGAGAAGCCGAACCACAGGCGACCAGGAAAAGTAATAACAGAGCCAGGGACAAAAGGACTGAAGCTGGGGCATTCCTGAACTGCTGGTACATCGTTACCGAACCTCCTCATTCTGGACCCAAGGACTCACCAGTTGACCCGGGCCGCCATCAACGATACCAATCTATCCTGTTACGTATTATTTAAAACATGTCTTACATATTTAATGCTTTCGTTTTCAAATTGCCGCATATCATATATCTAAATCCACTGTTTTTTGATGTTAGTAGGTGCAAACAATAAAGGCCTCATGGCAATATATATTATTTCAACTGACGATGTCAACCGGTAGACCAGTCAGGGCAATCGCATCTTCCTGAAGGCAGACGATCCACTAGCAAATCCGGTGAGATCTGAGCCTTTCCGTCGTTCCGTCGGAAGCCGGAACCCAGGGGAATATACCTAGTACTACAGCCGCACATGTAGCGAAGGGTCTCACCCTCACCCTAACCTTCTCCCTCAAGAGACAAGGGACTTGGCCCCCTCTCCCTTTGGGAGAGGGCTGGGGTGAGGGTAACCAGTGAGAACTGCGACTGTAGTACTAAACACCGGCTTCCGCCGGTGTGACGGGTGACACTCTAAGAGGTGAGATGCGATTGCCCGGCAGCGGAAATATTCAGGAGCTTTGAAGTTCGGGTGTATGCCGGCCAGCCGCGGCTAGAAGGGGAAAGCTAGAGGGGTTTCGTGGTTACTGGGAACCGGAAACGGAACCGGTAACGGCATAGAGTTTACCGTCATGGGAGGCGATGTATATTGCGCCCCCCGCTACGATGGGGCTGCCGGTGATCTTGCCGCCAGTCTGGAATTGCCACAAAATTTCTCCGGTATGGGCATCCAGTCCAAAGACTATGCCCTCTTCCGTGCCAATCAATACCGTATCTCCCGCCACCGTGGGAGCGGCAGTAATCTTATTTTCTAGCCAGGTCGACCAGCGTTCTTCACCGGTATTAGTCTCCAGGGCTACCACCTTGCCCTGGAGGTTGGTGGCAAAGACCGTATCGTGGGCAATTGCCAGAGCTTCGGTCACGTCGCCGCCAATGTCCACCGCCCAGACGCTCCCCCGCTGGACCGGTGGGGAACCAATTACCCCCCATACATACAGGTTGGTCTGCCAGAACAGTAACGGCCGGTCCCAGGGACGGGTCTTTGACTGGAGATCAATGGCCCATACTCGTCCGCCGTAAGAGCCGAAGTAGACCAGGTTACTCTGGACCGAGGGTCCGGCGGGGGCCCTCCGGCCTCGCCCGGTATCGTAATCCAAGCGTTGTCTGCCGGTTCTGGAGTCGATAACGTGAATATGGCTGCCCTGGGAAGTCAGGATGACCTTGCCGTCGCCGTAGGCCACCGGGGAAGTAACCCAGTCCACCGTGCCGAAATCCCAAAGTTCCTGGCCGGTGACGGCGTCCAGGGCGTGCAGCTTGCTATCCCCCGATCCAATGAATAACGCGCCGTCTACCACAATCGGCGAAGTCAGAATTGGTTCCTCCAGGGTCGTCTCCCAACGAACCTCACCAGTCTCCCGTTCCAGGGCCACGATGGAGCCCGGCCGAAGGGTGAAATACACCAGGTCACCAGCCAATGCCGGGACCGAGCTGGAAGGCAAACCGCTAGTGTATTCCCAGGCTGCTTCGCCGGTTTCGGGGTCTAAAGCCACGGTGCGGCCATCCTCAGTGGCCAGAAAGACCCGGTCGTTGGCCACGGCGGGCGACGAGATCAGCGGCTGGGCAGTGGCATAGGTCCATTTCACCCGTTGAGGGACCGGTGCTGGTTCTGGTGTGAATCCGGAGTTCTGGGGAGTCCGGCCAACTTGGGCCCAGGTTTGAGCCTGCGCGTTGGCGCTGATAGCGGAGGTTGCCCGGGGCGGGTCGGGCGCCAGATCAACGATGCCTGAAAACCAGGCGGCCCAAACTGCTAACACCGCGATGGGGGCCAGGATCAGACTGAGTCGGAACAGGCGGTAACGCCGAAGGCCAAACCGCTTGCGACGAGCGGCTTCCTCCCCCTGGGACCGGGAAACGACAATCAGACCAGAGAAGGCCCCACAGTTGTCGCACCGTCCCGTATCTTCAGCGGAGTTAATGTGGCCGCAAAATCGGCACAGACGGACGTTTTCCACCGTTAGCCTGACCCCATCCTCGTGAACTTCATAACTGAATCAGCTCCATAATCATAACTGCAAAAAGTCCGCAACGAACACTATCCAAGAGCACTATTCAAATGAAAACTGCTGGGAGCATCGCCGCCAGACAATACAATAAAAGTCCCTGAAAAGACCCTGGGGTCATCAATTTTTGCTAGTACTTTCACGAAAGTCCGTGGTAAGATGCGGCACAATAGCCTGCCGTTGTTTCGGCAGATGACGCTTCGTATAATGAGCCAGATGTGTAAACCAGGTCCTCGAACAAGGGTTAACCATGTTCCTGGTCTATACCCCTTCCCCCATCAAGGGGGAAGGGGCCTCTGTCCGACAAGGGTTGGTTTATCAGCATCTATTTGACACGCTACTTCAATACTGGAAAATGGAGGTATAGTCGGTGAATCCGATGTTCAGACTGGTGGCATTGGTTGGCATGATCGGACTATTTTCCCTGGTGGCTTGCGGCACCGCCCAGGAACCAACTCAGGAACCAACTCAGGCGCCATCCGGTGATGGCTCCGTTCCCACGGCTCAAACCAGCAGCGTTCCGGATGCATCGGCTCAGCCCAGCGGCGACAAGTATGGCGGGACGCTAAAAGTCCAGGTGCACCTGGACCCCACCGGCGTGGACCTGCACACCCCGCGCGGCGCCAGTTCCAGAGAGTTCTGGATCGCCCAGCCGGCGTTGAACTTTCTGGTCACTGAGGAACTGGGCCGGCCCGGAGTGATTGCTCCCGACCTGGCCGAGAGTTGGGCGGTCACCCTGAACGGTGATGGCACCGCCGATTGGACCTTCAAGCTGGACCCCCGGGCCAGATGGCACAATGGCGATGCGGTGACCGCCGAGGATATCAAATTCAACTTCGACCGGGTGAAGAACCCTCCAGAAGGGCTTACCATCGGCCGGGCTCAGCCGGTGGGGACCTACTACGATAATGTGGACGATGTTCAAATCAGCGGGAATGAAATTACCGTGCATGCCAGCACCAGGTCCCAGGGCTTTCTGGCGGCGGTGGCGCTGACCAACTTCCCCATCTACAACAAGAATGCCACTCAGGCCCTGCCCCAGCCTCTGATCAGGAACTACAGTGAGTTGGTTGGCAGCGGCCCGTTCATTCCTCAAGACTTTGAGACTGGCGCCCGCTATTCCCTTACCCGCAATCCGGATTACTGGGCCGACAGTACCCGGCCCTACCTGGACGGAATCGAGGTCCTGGTGATGGTGGATGAGGCCATCAGATTGGCTTCCCTTCAGACGGGACAGGTGGATATTGCCTTCCCGCAACTTAACGCGTCCCTTTATCTCCAGTTGCAGAAAATGGAACACATGGTTACCAAGGAGGTATTGGGTGACGTGGCTCACTGGGATGTCCAGATGAACGAGCAGCGAGCGCCCTGGGATGATTTCCGGGTTCGTCGGGCGGTCAGCCTGGGGATGGACCGAAACCTGGTGGGTGAAATCAGCGAGAGAGGACTTGGATCGCCATATGGCATCCTGTATCCCCCGGGCAGCCCCTACGCCCTGCCCCTTGATGAGGTAAAGCAGCTGCCCGGCTTTGCCGAAGACAAAAAGGCGGAATTTGAGGAAGCTCGCCGTCTGCTGGCAGAGTATTCCGAGGAGACCGGGTACGATTTCACTCAGGAAATTCCGATGCTCACCGAGAACCGGGCGGAGAACATTGAAGGCGCAACCCTGCTAATTCAACAGCTTTCCAACATCGGCATCACCGGAGGCACCATGGACGTCCAGGAAGACGCCGTCACCGAGGAGCGGGAGATTGCCCATGATTTCAACATTATGATCCGGCGCTTTGGCGGCCCGGTGGAGCCGGACTTGCAATTGCAAAACCAGTATGTCACCGGCGGGGCCAGAAACTTCGCCGCCATGAGCCACCCGGAGATCGACCAACTTTATGACGACCAGCGCAACGCCGAAACCCAGGAGGCACGGACCGGCATCATCCAGGAAATGGCCCGCAAATTCTGGGAGGTCCAGGGCGGCTCGGTGCCCATGTGGTGGCGGCCCCAGTTCCATGCCTATAACCAGAGGGTCCAGGATTACAATCCCCAGCTGGCCTTCTCTCCGGATACCGCCAGCGTAGCCCATGTCTGGCTTTCGGAAAAATAGGTGGTAGATCCGTGATTCAGATCGAGGTCTCAGGCAAATATACCTGAGACCTCAGTATTCAATGCACAGATACTTGATCAAACGATTGGGACTGGCTCTGGTGGCCGTGATCGGCTCCAGCATGCTGATCTTCTTCATCATGCGGGTAATCCCGGGCGACCCGGTTTCCGCGCTCTTGGCCCAGGCTGAACTGGGCCTGACCCTTGAAGAAAGACAGGTCATGCGGGAGCAGTTCGGCCTGCACCTGCCCATCTATCAGCAGTATTTAAAGTGGGTGTGGGACGTGGTTAGCCTGGACCCCGGTATCAGTCTGGTGCGGCAGACTTCAATTGCCTCCGACTTTGGCCGGGCTTTTCCGGTGACTGCCGAGCTCACCTTGATCAGCCTGGTATTCGTCATCGGGTTCTCGCTGGTGTTGGGCACCATCACCGCCGTGCGTCAGGATACCTGGCTGGACTATCTGGTCCGTGTCATTGCCATTGGGGGTCTGGCTATTCCGGCGTTCTGGATCGGCATTATGGTGATTCTGGCCCTGTTATTCTGGCTAAATTACACCAATCCGCTGGTGTACGTCCCCTTCACCCGGGACCCTCTCACTAACCTGCAGCAATTCTTGCTGCCGGCGCTCATCGGTTCGATTCGAAGCATCGCGGTCTGCGCCAGGATGGTAAGGTCTTCCATGTTGGACATATTGGACGAGGACTACATTCGCACCGCCTACGCCAAGGGTCTTCGCGAGAGCGTGGTCATTGTGCGACACGCGCTCAAGAACGCGTTCATACCGGTGGCAACAATCTACGGGGTGACGCTGATTGGTCTGTTTAACGGCGTGGTGGTAGTGGAGGTGGTATTTAATCTGCCCGGCCTGGGCCGGCTGTTGGTTGCCTCCGTCGCGGCACGAGACTATCCCACGGTACAGTTCCTGATTCTGGTGTCGGTTATATTCGCCAGCACCATCAATCTGCTGGTGGACCTGACCTATGTAATGCTTGACCCCAGAGTGAGGGTGACCGGCTAGCATGTCCTTGATTGCTTATTATATCCGGTCACCCCTTCTTGCCGATCGGGGGAGTCGTCGATGAAACCGGTGAATACCGGGAATTCCGGCATATTGGGGCGTCAAAGCACCCTTGAGTATCGTCCCAAGAAGACCAGTTTCCTGATCTGGCTGATCCGGGCGGTACGCCGCAAGCCCCTGGGAGCCTTCGGCGGGGTCTTGGTCGTGTTCATGTTGTCGATCTCGATATTCGCCGGCGTCTTGCAGAACTTCGACCCGATCGAACCCCACTACGCCCATCGCCTGCTCAACTCCAACTCAACTTACTGGATGGGCACCGATCAGTTCGGGCGAGACCTCTACAGTCGTCTGTTGCACGGGACTCGCGTTTCCCTGCTGATCGGCTTCTCCGCTATCACCCTGGCGTCGGTGGGCGGCGGGCTGATCGGTATCATTGTCGGATATCGCGGCGGCGCGCTGGACCTGATAGTGCAACGCATCGTAGACATCCTGATGGCGTTCCCCACCATCATCATGGCGATGGTGGTGGTCACTGCGCTGGGCACATCGTGGTTCACCTTCATCTTTGCCATCGCGCTGGTGCAATCTCCCAACATATCCCGGATCACCAGATCGGTGACCCTCAGCATCCGGGAGCGAGGGTACATTGATGCGGCCCGGGCGATCGGAGCCAGTGAACCCAGACTGATTCTACGCCATATATTGCCCAACACCGTTTCGCCCTGGATTGTAATGGCCACGGCGGAACTGGGGACGGCCATCTTGACCGAGTCTACCCTGAGCTTCCTGGGCATCGGAATACAGGAACCCAATGCCTCGCTGGGCACCATGCTAACCGGCGTGGCCCAGCAGTACCGCAATGAGGCCCCCTGGATGGTTATCTGGCCAGGGGTAGCCATCAGCATCGCCGTGTTCGGGCTGAACGTGTTTGGAGACGCCATCCGAGACCTGCTGGACCCGCGCCAGCGGGGACGTTAGATCCCCCGCTGCCGGAACACGGCATCGGCCTGCTCCAGCGCATCCTCCACACAGGGCCAGCCGCGATACCAGCCGGCCTGGGAGAAAACCTCGCAGATTTCGCGCCGGCTCATGCCCAGGTTGAGAGCGTATCCAATGTGCTCTTTGAGTTGTTTCAGGTGCCCTCGACACATCAGCGCCACCAGAATGCATACGGTGCGCTCTTTGGGGGTCAGGTCGCCCCGGGCCCAGGCTTCACCGTAGTTGTAAGCGTCAACCAGGCCGGTGGTTTCCGGGACCAGTTCTTGCGACAGAGTGCTTTCCAGGTCAATATCGGCTGGCTGGCCCCAACTTTCGCGGCGGAGCCGCCGCCCGCGCTCCAGTTTTTCCTCCACCGAGGCCATCCATTCGGCCTTGAGGGGTTGGTGGTCCTCGTCCTGCCATATTCGCTGCTCATTGATCACTTTCTGGGCCTGGGTCAAGGCGAAAACGGTGGCCGGTATCCCAGCGTAAAACATAAGTTGCAGGAAAATCCCCTTGATCTTCTGGGGGGACATTCCCAGAGAAAGCCCGACTCGAATCTGGTGCTGCAGGCCAAAGTCCCAACCGTTGCAGCACTGGGCGGCGATGGTGGCCAGGCTTCGCAGGGTTACTTCCAGGCCGGGAACCTGCCAGACGCCGCCCCACATTACCTCTTCCTGAAGTTTGACGTAGTCCTTGCTGATCTCGGGCAACGCGCCGGTAAGCCGTCCCTGGGGCACATACCGATCGATGAACGCGTGGAGATTGGCCGCCTGTTGTGCCAGGTCCGCTGCTCTGGTCATTTATGATGCTCCTGTCTCTGGATTCATCGTCCCTGAACGCCCCGTTCTTTGAAAACCTCATTGGCCTGCTCCAGGGCATCCTCAACGCAGGGCCAGCCCCGGTACCAACCGGCCTGAGCGAAGACTTGGCAAATCTCTTTCTGGTTGAGCCCGGCGTCCAGCGCGTAGCCAACGTGGCGTTTGAGTTGTTTCAGATGGCCCCGGCACATCAGCGCGGCCAGAATGCACACCATGCGTTCCCTGGGGTTCAGGTCCGCTCTGGCCCACACCTGACCGAAGTAATAGCCGTCCACCATCCCGGCGGCTTCCGGCACCATCTGCCGGGCCAGCGAGTTTTCGATTTCCTGGTCGGCCGGCCTTCCCCAGTTTTGGATTCGCAGAGTTTTGCCCTGCTTTAGCATGTCCTCGATTTCGTTCAGCCAGGCCACGTTCAAGGCGACATCAGCGGATTTCCATTCTGCGCGCTCGTCGATCACTTGCTGAGCAATGCGGAGGCCAGCGACGGTGGCGGGCACTCCGGCGTAAAAAAGGAGCTGGATGAATATGCCCTTGATCTGCTGGGAGGTGATCCCGACGGTCAGCCCGGTACGTACCTGGTGCTCCACGCCAAAGTCGTAGCCGTTGATGCACTGGGCGGTGATGGTGGCAAAGCTCCGCAGCTTCAGATCCAGCCCGTCCGCCAGCCAGACCCCGCCCCACATCAGTTCGTGCTGCACTCGAACAAAGTCAGCCAGGACCGGACTCGGGCGCTCGTAAGGAAGGTACTGGTCGAAGAACTCCCGAAGTTTTGCCGATTTCTGCTGCAACTCGTTTACTGTAGTCAATCGAATAATCTCCCGATGGAATATGGGGCTCTGGGCTGGAACCGTGGCCAGAGATCGGACAATGGGAACTAAACACCCCGCTCCGCAAAGACAGCCCTGGCCTCTTCCAACGCGTCTTCCACATGGGGCCAGCCCCGGTACCACCCGGCCTGGGAAAACACCTGGCAAATCTCCTTCGGGTTTAATCCCAGGTCCAACGCGTACCCGATATACTGTCTTAGCTGCTTCCATTGGCCGCGGGACATCAGCGCTGCCAGCACACACACCATTCGTTCTCTGGGCGACAAATCCGTCCTGGCCCACACTTCGCCGAAGTTATAGCCGTCGACGATGTCCGAGGCTTCGGGCACCATTCGCTGGGCCAACGACCCTTCAATTTCACGGTTGGCCCGGTCTCCCCAGTGCTGCCGGCGGATCTCCCGGCCTCGCTGGAGTTTTTCTTCGACAGTATCCAGCCAATCCGTCTCCAGAGGGACATCGGCGGCTTTCCACTCTTCCCGTTCGTTGATGACCCGCTGGGCTTGCAGCAAACCGAAGACGGTGGCTGGAATGCCGGCGTAAAACAATAGTTGAATAAATATTCCTTTGATTTGCTGCGGCGTCATTCCCATGGTAAGCCCCACCTTGATCTGGTGTTGCAGGCCAAAGTCCCACCCATTGACGCATTGGGCGGAGATGGTGGCAAAACTGCGCAGCTTCAGGTCCAGGCCCGGCACCTGCCAGATTCCGCCCCACATCAAGGGCACTTGAATCTGCGAATAGTCCGGGGAAATGGCGGGCAAGGGGCTCTGGGCTGGCAGATACTTCCCAAAATCCTGAGCCCGCTGGGCTAACTCATCAGCAGTGGTCATGGGGGGTTGCTCCTGAAAAATGAATCCCCGGAAATTCCCGGGAGCCTTTTGCGCCTGCCGGGGAAACCCCGGCCATCGCAACAGGATAGCTCATGTTAAGGGCTGAGGACTTTTTACTCAAGTCTGTCAGAGCCAGGGGGTGTGCCCGGATTAAGCCGGTAAGTCTGCCCTTACGACGAAATACCTGGTTCCGTCATAGAGAACCAGCATAGAGAACCAGCATAGAGAACCAGAACCGGTATCAGTCGGCCGTGGCCGGGGACATCTGACCCGAGGGGACGAGGCCTCCCCGGGCCAGCGCCAGTTCCATAGCCCTTCTTTCCTCCATCTCAGTCGCCGGCGAGAAGCGGACCAGCAGCGCCATCGGCGCCACCAGGGCAACGCCTATCCCCAGAAATAGCAGGGCTTGCTCTGTGCTGAGGCCCTCGATACGGAAGAGAAACCCCGCCGCCACCGCCCCGGCATTGCCCCCGGCGCCCACGATGCCCGCCACCGAGCCCAACGCTTTTCGGTTGATGAACGGTACCACCGAGTAGGTTGCTCCCTCGGACATTTGCACGAAAAGGCTGAAGACGATCATCGCACCCACGGCCAGGACCAGGGAGGCCATTTGCGAAAACAGGATCAGGGCCAATCCTTCTAGTCCCAGCACTGCTCCCATGAATAAGACCCGGCCTTTGAGGCCAAACCTGATGCCGAACATGTCGCCAAAGACTCCGCCCAACGTCCGGGCGAAAATGTTCATCAGTCCGAACAACCCGGCGATCAGGCCGGCTGCGCCTATGCTGAGAGCGAACCGGTCGTGGAAGTACAGGGCGGCTACGTTGTTAATGGTCAACTCAATGCCAAAGCAGGCCCCGTAGACGACAAACAATGACCAGACCCGGTGATCTCTGGCCGCGGCCAGGAAGGAGCCGTTCACCGACGAGGAATGCGCCATCCTTCCTTCGGCTCGCAGCTGGCGATAATTGCCTTCTGGCGAATCCTGAGTCAAAAAATAGTAGGCGAACCCGACCAGCAGCAGCGCAACCCCCGGGAAGATCATGGCGATGCGCCAACCCAGGGTCTCACTTACTCCCAGCATCAAAACCCCGGCCAGCACCAGGGGCATGACCATCTGCGTCACCCCACCGCCCAGGTTGCCCCATCCGGCGGTGGTGGCGTTGGCGGTGCCGACCACGTTGGGCCCGAACATTATCGACGTGTGGTATTGGGTGATGACAAAGGAAGCTCCAATCACGCCGATGGCCAGACGGAAGAGCAGGAAGGTCTCGTAGTTCTGGGCCAGGCCGATGGACATTACCGGTATTGACCCGACGACCAGCAGCCCGCTGTAGGCCAGGCGGGGTCCGATGCGGTCACAGAGCCAGCCGATGACCAGGCGGGCCAGAATCGTGATAGCCACCGAAGCGATGATGGTGTTGCCGATCTGGGTCTTGGTCAGGCCCAGGTCGTCCCGGACCAGGACCATCACCGGCGCGATCCCAAACCAACCGAAGAAGGCCAGGAAGAAGGCGAACCAGGTCACGTGGAATGTCCGCATATGGGGCCTGGCGAAGCTGAACCACCTGATCCGACTGGCCTTGTTGTCTCCTACAGCACGAGTTCCAGCAGCACGAGTTCCGGTTTCCATGTCCAATCCTCTTTAGTGCAAAATCAAGCAGTAAGCGCTATCGGAGCGGAGACCAAACGCTTCAGAAACTGAGGGAGTTCATCACAGGGTACGTTCTCCAGGGATTCTGAGGAGCCGATTGCGCCGGCGAACTTCCCTCCCAGAGAGATGTCCACCGCGTCAATTATCCTGCCGTCCCGGCGAGTCCTCTTGCCCAGCAGGCCAATATCGGCCAGCGTGTGGTTGCCACAGGCGTTGGGGCAGCCGGACCAGTGAATGGTAAGGGGCTCGGTGTTACCCAGGGTCTGCTCCAATTGTCGGGCGGTCTTTACCGCCAGTCCTTTGGTATCGATCAGGGCAAAGTGGCAGTAGTCGATTCCGGTGCAGCTCACCAGTCCTCGCATGACCTCTGATGGATTGGGGTTCAAGACTTCCAGCAGGGGTTCGGCATTCAATGATTCCAGCCTATCGTCGGGGACATTGGCGATGATCACGTTTTGCCCCGGGGTCAACCGTATCTGGCCGTCGCCGTAGACCTCGGCCAGCCGGGCAATCTCCACCAGTTGGTCGCTGGTTATGCGGCCCACCGGCACCACCAGGCCCACGTAGTTAAGCCCCGGCTGCTTCTGGGGGAAAATGCCGGCATGATCGGTCCTGGTGGTCAGCTCCACGTTATTCCCCGACGACAGTAGTGGGTGACCCATTCGACTTGCCAGCTCCGCCCGGAACTTATCCACTCCCCAATCATCCACCAGAAAGGCCAACCGGCATTTGTTGCGGGCTTCTCGGGAGCCGTAGTCCCGGAAAATCAGGGTGATCTGGCGGCACAGCTCGGCCGCTTCGTAGGGCGGTACGAAAATGTTCAGATCCGAAGCCGGACGGTAACCGCCGGAACCCTGCTTACCACCCACCGCCACGTTGAACCCCTTGATCCCGGTGCCCCAGATTTCCTTGACCGCCGGAGTCAGGGATATGTCCTGGGTGGGCCCATGGGTGCAGCGGTCCAGACAGGCGGTGATGGTCACATTAAATTTGCGGGGCAAGTTGGTGTAGTCCTTGTTGCCCAGGAACATGTCGGTGTACTGCCGGACTACCGGCGATGCGTCGAATAGCTCGTTGGCGGTCAATCCAGCCACCGGGCAGTTCACCACGTTGCGGACGTTGTCCATGCCGGTCTGCAGTGAGACCAACCCCACCTTTTCCAATCGTTCCCATATTTCCGGTACCTGATCAACCTTGAACCAGCGCAGTTGGATTTGCTGCCGGGTGGTCAGGTCGACAAACCCCTTGCCAAATTCTTGACCAATCTCGCCGATGGCCCGGAACTGCCGGGAGTTGCTCACGCCGTTGGTAATCCGGAGCCGCATCATGAAATGTCCGGGCGTCTGCCGCCGGAAGAAGACCCCCAGCCATTTCAGGCGTTCCCTGTCCCCGTCGGTAATCGACTCCCAACCGTCTCGGGCGTATTTAGGAATGTCGGCCAGGACATCCAGCCCGTCTTTTTCCGACTTGATCTCTTCTATCTTGTTCAAGGCGCATCTCCAATGCACAAAGGTTACCCCCGGGTACCTTCAGGAAAGGCTCAGCCTTGAAGCTGCCCAAAAAATCTGATTCTGGATGGCTTCATGGCTTGACCAGCTCACCATGAACGGGACAATCCGCTGGTCCTGAACCGGTCCAAGTTTCCAGGCTGGGTTTGGTTGGTTCAAATCAGTCATGCGACTGACTTCAATTCTGACCGATCAGGACCGGCTCCAGCGGCCGGGGAACCGACTGGGAAGTGGGACCGCCAACTCCACCGCCGAGGGCGTGTTCAAAAACCGCCTGCACCTGGGATTTGCAGGTGCCGCAACCGCTACCGGCGCGAGTAGCCTCGCAGACTGCCTGTAGCGTGTTCTGCCCGCTCTGGACCGCCTCGGCAATCCTGCCCTTGGACACGCCGTTGCAGTTACATATCTGAGCCGTAACCGGCAGGTCGGCGACATCAATGACCCGGGCGCCACCCGTCCTGGGGAACAGCAACTCGGAGCGATTCTTCGGCAATTCTTCCCCGCGGTCGAAGGACTGGAGCACCCCGGGCGTGGCCAGACCATCGCCCAGCAGTATGGCCCCCGCCAGGCGGCCCTCGCGAATGATCAGCTTCTTATAGACCCCCCGCCGGGGTTCGCTGTAATGCACCTCTTCATCGTTCTCCGAGAGCGGTTCTTTGTCGCCCATGACCGCCAGTTCGATGCCCATCACCTTCAGCTTGGTGGAGACTCTTGACCCTCGATAGCTGGCGTCGGGGTTGCGCTCGGTCAGCCGTTCGGCCAGCACCGCCGCCTGCTCCCACAGCGGCGCCACCGTTCCGTAGAGCCGGCCCCGGTGCTGGGCGCACTCGCCAATGGCATTGACGTCCCGGTCATTGCGGCAGGACAGGTCATCTTTGATCACGATCCCTTGCTGCACCTGCAAGCCAGCCTGCTTGGCCAGGTCGATGTTGGGCCTGATGCCGGCCGCCAGCACCACCATGTCGCAGTCCAACCCGCCGCCATCCCGGAAACCGACGCCGGTAACGTGACCCCGGCCCAGGACGGTGGTGGTCAGCTTCCCCAGATGGATGTTGACTCCCAGGGCTTCCATGGCCCGGTTGAGCATCCCGCCGGAATCCTGGTCCAGCTGAGGATCCATCAAGTGGGTACCCAGGTGAACCACATGGACTTCCAGCCCGCGTCCCAGCAAGCCCCGGGCCGCTTCCAGCCCCAACAGCCCGCCTCCGATGACCACCGCCTTGCCGGCCGTGCTGGCGTGCCGGGTCATCCGCTGGCAGTCGTCCAGAGAACGGAAAACGAATACGCCTTGTTTGAAGGTGCCTTCCTCGTCATACAGGCCATCCATGGGGGGTACGTAGGCACTGCTGCCGGTGGCTATCACCAGCTTGTCGTAGGGCTCGGTAATCCCCCCTGGGGCGTACACTGATTTGCTGATGCGGTCAATCCAACCGGCCCGTACCCCGGAATAGAGCTTGATACCGTTCTCCTCATACCAGGCCAGAGAGTTGATGAAGATGTCATCTGGGCTGTGGGAACCGGCCAGTACGCTGGACAGGAGGATTCGGTTATAGTTGCCGTGTTGTTCGTCACCGAACATCACGATGTCGAAGCGGTCAGCGCCTCCCCGGGATATTATCTCTTCGACGAATCTGCCTCCGGTCATGCCGTTGCCGATTATGACCAGCCGTTTTTTTCCCGACATTAATTACTCCCCTGGTGCTCGGTCAGTCCGTTGGATGCGGACTGCGCACACCTTGAATTCCGGCATTTTGCTGGTGGGGTCTAGCGCTGGATTGGTCAGCCGGTTAGCCGATTGGTCGCCTCCCCAATGAAAGGAGGTGAACAACGTGTCCAGACGGATGTCCGACGTGAGGTGGACTCTGAAATTGGCCGACCCCCGCCGGGTGACCAGAGTCACCGGGGCACCGTCCTCCAGGTCGTACCGTTCGGCGGTAGCCGGGTTGATCTCCACCTGGGGACCGGAGACCATCTGGTTCAGCTTGGCCAGCCGGCGGGTTTGCGTTCCGGACTGATAGTGGGCCAGGACCCGGCCGGTGGTCAGATACAGCGGATATTCATCGTCCGGCTCCTCAGCCGGGGGCTGGTGGCGCACCGGGTGAAATTTGGCCCGGCCACTGGTGGTGGGGAAACCATCGGTAAACATCCGGGGCGTGCCGGGGTGCTCCTCTGACGGGCAGGGCCAGAACACCCCCTGGCTGGCCTCGATCTTCTGGTAGCTAATCCCGGAATAGTCGGCCACTCCTCCGGCGCTGGCCCGGCGAAGTTCGTTGAACACCGACTCCGCGTCAGGGAAGGAGAAGAACCTTTGCTGTCCCAGGTGACCGGCGAGTTGATTGATGATTTCCAGATCAGTGAGAACGCCTTGAGGAGGCAGGAACGCGCCGCGCCGCCGGATTACCCGGCCTTCCAGGTTGGTCATGGTGCCCTCTTCCTCCGCCCACTGGGCTGAGGGAAGCACCACGTCGGCCAGTTGGGCCGTCTCAGATAGAAAAAAGTCGGCCACCACCAGAAAATCCAGGGAAGTGAGCCGCTCTTCGATATGGACCGAATTGGGCGCTGAAACCACCACGTTGGAGCCCAGAACCAGCAGCGATCTCACGCCGTTGTCCTGGCCCAGCGAGTCCAACAGTTCATAGGCAGACTTGCCGGGCCCGGGGATGTCAGCTTCTGGAATCCCCCAGACTGCAGCGACCTGACTTCGGGCTGCCGGATCGGTGATGAGCCGATAACCGGGGAGTTGATCCGCTTTCTGTCCGTGCTCGCGCCCGCCCTGGCCGTTGCCTTGACCGGTCACGCAGCCATAGCCGGAATTGGGTTTGCCGACCAGTCCCAGGGCCAGCGCGATGTTGATGAAAGCCAGGACATTGTTAACCCCCTGAGACTGCTGCTCCGCGCCCCGTCCGGTGAGTATCATGGCGGTCTTGGCCCGGCCCAGCATGTACGCCGCCCGTACCAGCTGCGCTTCCGGGACCCCGGTAATACGCTCTACCCGCTCGGGCCAATAGGTGGCGACTACACCCTTTACCCGGTCAAAGCCTTCGGTGCGCTGCTGGATGTATTCGGCGTCAATGAAGCCGTCGCGGATCAGAATGTGGAGCAGGCCATTGGCCAGGGCCGCGTCGGACCCGGGAGTGAGCCGAAGGTGCAAAGCGGCCGACTGCGCGGTGGCCGAAAATCTGGGATCCACCACGGCAAGCTGACCGCCGTTGTTCCGTTGTGCACCAAAGTACTGCATGATGGGCGGCATGGTCTCAGCCAGGTTGCCTCCCACCAGCAGGATTGTCTCGGCGTCGGCGATATCCTCCAGCGGGAAGGGCAGGCCCCGGTCAACTCCCAACGCCCGAATGCCAGCCGCCGCTGCGGAGGACATACAGAAGCGTCCGTTGTAATCGACGTTGGACGTCCCCAGGGCCACCCGGGCAAACTTGCCCAATAAATAGGCCTTTTCGTTGGTCAGGGAGCCTCCGCCGAATATCCCCACCGCGTCCTTCCCGTAGGCCGACTGAGTGGTCCGGAAGGCAGTGGTGACCCGGTCCAGTGCTTCCTCCCAGGAAACGGGGACCAGTTGTCCTGCGCCGTTGCGGGCCAGGGGGGAAAGTAACCGTTCCGGGTGCGCCAGGGTCTCCACCGAGGTCCAACCCTTGACGCAGAGCTCGCCCTTATTAACCGGAAAACCCTCGTCGCCGGATACCCGAGGGTTTTCCGAAGGGCCCATCAGCCGCATGCCGCATTGAAAAGCGCAATACGGGCAGTGGGTGGTCGTTTCGATTTGACTGCTAGGGGTTAGCATCGGATGGTGGCAACTCTCCGGAGCCAGGCTGCCACCAATTTATCCGAGGGGCTTTACGGAGGAGTTACAGTGGTGTAACCCTTGGAAGAACATTGGATGAACAATATGTTACCGAAAGGTGGAGATAGCCCTGGTTGGTGCTGAGACGCCCCTGCCCCGATGCAATCGGGGCGGCCTTCGCCGGAATCGTCGATGCTGCGGAGTTCGGCAGAATTGGGTAGAAAGCCGGCCCCGGAGGCTACTTAATGATTCAACCCGTTTCAGGCCGGCTGGATCATCCCGTAGCCTACGTTTTTGACGGTTCTAAAGTACGCATCGCCGTGGATCTCGACCTTGTTGCGCAGTCTCCTTATGTGCACATCGACAGTTCGGGTGCCACCAAAGCTGTCAACGCCCCAGACGCTCGTGAGCAGTTGTTGGCGGCTGAATACCCTCCCCACGTTCTCCATGAGGAACTTGAGCAACTGGAACTCCAGCCAGGCGAAGTCTACGCGATTTCCCCCCACCGTAACCTGGTAGGTGGCCAGATCAAGGGTTATTTCTCCTACTGATAGCCGCGGGGCGGTGGTGGGGGGACTGCTTTTCAGCGCCAACCTTCTGATGCGTTTTTCCATTTCTGACGAGCTGCAGGGGACCAGGAGAAAATCGTCGGCGTTTTCGTACAGGTCGGCATTTTCCAAGCTGTCGTGAGTGACACAGGCCAGTACCGGCGGACCGATGGCCTGGCTATGGGCGTAGTCCGTGCTCCCTATGGCGCGATCGTAATCAGTTCCTGGCCCGGTCATTATGACGGTGGGAATAATTTCGGCAGCGGTGTCCTCCCAGGGGTTCCCAATTTGCAGCGGGGACGGACTCCTGAATATGAAAGCACCCCGGCTGGCTAGAGTCGTCAGGACCATCTGGACTTCATCCCATCGGTGGCCAAGCAGGAGCACCGTTGTAGGCGAGTCCGTGGATCCTGCTCCCAGGCGTTGGTCTAGACGCATGCCGATCTCCAAACGAAGGTGAGGACGGGCGACCAAAAGTGTTGGTGTGGGTAAACACCGCAGTCTAATATTGAATCAGGATTGTTACCGGTTAATTACGTCCAGGTAAATAAGATGTTACGTTCTGAGGCAGGGATAATTAAAGGGATAATTAAAGGGATTATTAATTGGAGCCAGCTCTACTTTGGCAGGACGTAGAACAGCACCGCGAAATAGTGAAAGAGACTGCCAATCAGGACAAAGACGTGCCAGATTCCGTGATTCAGAGGCAGTTTGCGCCACGATAGAAAGACCACCCCAACCGAATAGGCAATCCCACCCGAAAAGAGCCAGATCAGCCCGCCCGGGGCGAGAGCGTCTTTTAGCGGGAAAATAGATACCAGTCCCAGCCAGCCCAGACCTAGATACAGCGCCACCGATACGGAGGCGTGGCGATGAAAACGAGTGGTATTCAGGATGATGCCGAGTATTGCCAATATCCATACTACGCCGAAGAGGCTCCATCCCCACCCAGATCCCAGGGCCACCAATGTGAATGGAGTATAAGTACCAGCGATCAATACGAAGATCAGGGCTTGCTCTGCCACTCGGAGGCGCCGTTTCGCCTGGGAGTACGGGGCCGCATGATAGCAAGTAGAGGCGGCGAACACCAGGACCAGGGAGGTTCCATAGATGCTGGAGCTGACGACGTGCCAGATAGTTCCATCGATGCCCGACAGGGTCACCAGTAGTGCCAGACCGCCAATGCTAAGGATCAGGCCCAGGCCATGAGTTACGGTATTGACCAGTTCTTCAAACGGGGACTGGTAATGCAGCCAGGAAGCGTAATCCCCGCCCCTGGTTGGCGGCTCTGCAATGGTGGGGTTGGCGGAGTGATTGATGAAAATTTTGTTGCTCATTCCCCTGGTTCTATCTGGTGTTCTTCGGAAAATTGCACCAACCCGGCGCTGGCAGCTATCCTGCGATTTGGCCAGAAGAGCCGGAACTGGTCCAGGGGCTACCGCTGCCACCAACCAGAAGGGCCGCCTGATGGCGGCCCTTCTGGTTAACTTGCCTGCTGATTGTTAACGGTAGTTATTCGACTTCTGAGCGCTGAAGCAGTCGCTGCAGTACACCGGCCGGTCACCGCGAGGTACAAAGGGGACCGTAGTGTTGGTCCCGCACTGGGCACACACAACTGGGTGCATTTCGCGGGGTGCACTATAGGAATCCCCGCCACCCCGTTGTTGGCTCTTGCGTGCCCCACGGCACTGAGTGCACCGCTTGGGCTCGTTGGTATACCCCCGGGAAGCGAAGAATTCTTGCTCACCGACGGTAAAGGTAAATGCGTACCCGCAATCCACGCAGGTAAGGGACTTGTCTGAAATCGCCATTTTGGACGACCTCCTGAAAATTAATCTGGCCTGGTTTGAGGTCATCCTGTGCTATTGACCGTTTACACGGGTTGGCGACGAGACACCTAAACTTAAACCTGTTACCATTATACACCTGATACAATCATTTTCATACTGCAACATCCAGATCCGCTACAACCACGGCCCCAGGCGTCTGGCCGGCTACTCCACGTAGTCCCGCAGCTTGCTAGACCGGCTGGGCATTCGCATCTTTTGCAGGGCCTTGGCCTCAATTTGACGGATCCTTTCCCGAGTCACCCCAAATTCCCGCCCCACTTCTTCAAGGGTATGGGGCCGTCCACCCTCCATGCCGAACCGCAAGCGCAATACCCGGCTCTCCCGGTCGGTCAAGGTGCGGAGGGCCTCTTCCACCTGAGCCTTCATCACCTGAGACAATGCTACTTCCTCCGGCGCCGGAAGATTTTGCTCTTCGATGAAATCGCCGATGCAGGAATCAGACTCCTCTCCCAGGGGTGCTTCCAGTGAGACCGGCAGCCGGGAGAGCTTCAGAATTTCCTCCACGCGCTCTACGCCGATCTCAATTGCGTCGCTGATTTCCTGGGCAGTGGGTTCCCGGCCAAATTTTTGGAGCAACCGCCCGCGGGCGCGCATCAGTTTGTTGTTGGTATCGACCACATGGACCGGCAAGCGGATGGTGCGGCCCTGGTCAGCAATCGACCGGGTCACCGCCTGTCGAATCCACCAGTGGGCATAAGTGCTGAACTTGAACCCCTTGCGGTAATCAAATTTTTCCACTCCCCGAATCAGTCCAATGTTGCCCTCCTGGATCAGGTCCAACAAGACCATTCCCCGACCCAGGTATTTTTTGGCGACACTGACCACCAATCGCAGATTGGATTCGATCAACCGGGCCTTTGCCCTGGTTCCTTCGGCTTTTAAATGGTCGAAATAGCTCTGAAATTCGGTGTCCATTTCCGACAGCTGGGCGTAGCCGGAAGCCTGGTTCACGAGGCATTCGAGTTCAGCCAGTGTGAGGTCTTCCAGGGCATGAATCGCCCCTGGCGGAATCAACCAGATATTCAAGGACAGATTGACGACCTGCTGGTACACCACCGGGTCTTCTTCCCCAAGAGTTTCCGCCAAGTTGGCAACCAAATCCGGTGAAACCACCGCGTCAATCTGGCGTTTCAGCTGGGGACAGGAGGCTATCTGAGACAGGGTCAGTTGGGGAGTCAGCCCCAAGTGCTCTTCCAGGCCAGCAACCAGCGGCGCCGAATCTGCCAGGCGCCGTAATAGCGCGCCGGTAATTTCCCAGGGCAGCGGATAGTCGATTCCCTTTTCGCTAAACTCACTCTCCAGTTCCAAGAGGTGCTTTTGAACATCCAGCTTGCGGGCCAATTGCTGCTCATCTTGGAAAGTCAACAGGGGTGTTGCGCCAATCTCTTGCAAGTAGACCCGAACCGGATCATCCAGCGCGTCTAAATCGCTGGTCCTTGAGCCCCAGCCCCTCACCACCTCATTGTCCCCTAACTCCCTGCGGTCAGAGGACCTTTGCGACGCGTCGGAAAAGCCCAGGGCCTGGCCCGGGTCTTCCCATATCACCTTCAACGATTCGATCTGTTCCTCTGAAAGCCTGTCGTTCAGAGCGTCATCTCCCAAAACAGTATCTTTGCCGTGATCTCATAAGGACATCCCAGTGAGGGAGTCTGTTCCATTTGACTTTGATTTGCGGGGCCAGGACGATTCTCGAGGGCGAAGATCAGGGGAGATGGGACCAAAGCTCTGCAGGTCAACCTTGGCTTGTGATCCACCAGGCAGGTCCGAAATTGAGCGGAGGATGCCCAGCAAATCGCCGACGGCGATACCCTTTAAAACCGGCCCGGGCAGGAGGAGTGATGGATTTACGTCGTAGCGATTGACCCTGCCCTGTCTCCTTCTCCGCAGATACCCCGCTGTCTCCAGTTCGGAAATGATCCGGCGCACCGGGCGTTCCGTGATTCCTAATTGGGACCCAATATCGACCGCGGTGATTTGTGGTTGGCTGGCGATCAGGATCAACACCGCCCCATGATTGGAAAGAAAGCTCCAGGAAGGCATGACCGCTCTTGTCTCCGGCATCTTGAAATATCAACCGATACCTGATAGCATGAAGCATGCTATTTGAAGCATGTTTCAGTGAGCATCTTTCAACTGGCACCAGTATATCACACTGAGAACAAACCGTAGAGACAAACTAGAGAGGACAAACTAGATCCGAAGGAACCGGTTCAACCTGAGTTTACGGTTAAGGAGCGAGACATGCGATGGCAGTTTTGGCGGCAAGCACTACCTCAGAAACTCTCCGATGTTGTGCTGAAGGCTCTGTTGATTCAGTTCCCGATTGACGCTCAGTTAGCGAACCGGATTCGTTTTCTGGGTAGAAGTGGGCGATTTTCGGGTAGGCCCTCGCAGTACATTCGGATTTTTGATCCTACCCTGATTGGGGACCGGATTGGGGACCGGATTGGGGACCGGGAAACCCGGGCACCCGCCTATGACGACTTCTCAGAAAACCAACATCACCGCGGTGCCCTCCTGTTTGAAGGGCGCACTGAAAAAGTTTATGAGAACGTGCAGGTGTACCTCACCGACCGGCGCCTTGCCTGATGGCATCGCTGGCATCTTGTATCATTGACCTGCTAGCCTGTGACCTGGTAGCGGGTCCAGATTCGGGTGTTCGGACGATTCAGGACATCGGGGACGGCATCCAAAACGTGGCTCCGGCCGGCCTTGTTCAGTACCCTGGACCTATCGGCGGACCGGTCGACTGATGGATCGCTTCGGGCGCGGTCGAAAGGCCACTGGTGACCGAATTGCGGGACCGGGAGCAGGACTTGAGGATTTAGGCGGGCGGTCTTGATTCTGGCCCCACCGAAAGTGGGTCGAGAGGTTTTTGAAACGGCCTCCGGCGCAGTTGATGATCACCGGCCGCTGCCCCACGGTGGTCGTTGCGCCAGGCGAATATCTTTTTTACAATGTCTGGGCGGTCAAATGTTGGGTCCGGGACCGGGTCCGGCTATGGCTAATCAGGCCAACAAGTTAACATGAAAACATCCTCCGATCCAGCGCATTGATTTTCGGTCCTGGGGTGGCGGCGGTGGTGGCGCACCTTCTTCCCGGTATGCCTCTTTCCCTGGTTTTTCTCTGGGGGGTTATCTCCAGTGGCTAAGCCTCCGGCCTTTTCGGGTAGCCAGTCATATTCCACCCCTTTAACGCCCACCCGCGTCCCGGTCCGGGGAATCCCGGTCCCGTATGGTGGGGCCAGGGGACCTCGGGATGACCCGGGGTTACCAGATGACCCGGGGTTACCAGCGGGATGCTGGTTCCACCAGTTGATGTTCAGTTGATGTTATCAAAGCAAATTTTATGGAGATTGCAGAGAACCGATTTGATAGCGACTCAAAATTCAGAACTAGCAGATGAAGGGGCAAATAACTCCCGGTCTAACCCTTACCCAGAACTGAGGGGGATAATCAAGGGACAGGGGCTCCTGGAAAAGCAGCCGGCGTATTATACCTTCAAAATTCTCTCGACTCTAGGCCTCCTGACCCTCAGTATCACACTTCTAGTGGTCGTAGATAATACCTGGCTCCTGTTGGCCAACGCCGCATTTCTGGCCTTCGTTTTCAGCCAGATCGGGTATATTGGCCATGATGCTGGCCATCGGAGCGTCCTCCGTTCAACCCGGGGGAACGAAATCATCGGCCTGAGCGCCAGCTTCCTGGTTGGCCTGAGCCGGACCTGGTGGGTAACCGCGCACAATCAACACCACACCACCCCTAATGACCTGGAAAAGGACCCCCATACTCGGCTGCCGCCACTCGCTTTTTCTCAGGATTCAGCCCTGGCCAGGTCAAAATGCATGCGGTTCGTAGTGGGGTACCAGGCCTTCTATTTCGTGCCCTTGCTGTTGCTGGAAGGCCTGGGACTTCGTCTGGCCAGCGCCCAGTTTCTGCTGCGCCAACGGAGGGCCAAATACCTCCTGTTTGAGCCTTTACTGTTGGGACTCCACTTCCTGGTGTACTTTGGACTGCTCTTTTACTTTCTGAGTCCCTGGCAAGTGTTGGGCTTCTTTCTAGTCCACCAGGGTCTGTTTGGGCTGTACTATGGTACAGTCTTCGCCCCCAATCACAAAGGTATGTTGATTCTGGATAAAGACAATCCCCTGGATTTTCTGCGTACCCAGGTGCTCACCACCCGAAATGTTAAACCCGGGCTGATTGCGGATTTTTGGTACGGTGGCCTGAATTATCAGATTGAGCACCATTTGTTCCCGCTGATGCCCAGGAACAACTTTGGCAAAGCCAGGAAAATCATCAAGGCGTTCTGCCAGCAGCACGGTGTACCCTATTACGAAACCGGCACATTCAAGTCATACCGCGAAATCCTGAGCCATTTGCATCAGGTTGGCGCACCGGTTAGAAACTGGGCAAGATTTGAAAAACAACTGGGGCGTGGCTAGCGATTGCGCAACTTTCTCCTGAAATATCTCTACAGTAATTCCGCGTCTTCAGTAGTCAGGTAATGTCGATATCGGCGCATCAGCTGGCATTCTGGGTACTCCTGGGTACTCGTGTTGACCCAGCCCGCCCGGACCCCTGGAATGGGTGAGCAACGGTGAGAAACAATGATTGATGTCGCGATTTCCCAGATCGCCCGGGAGCTTCGCCTGGCCCCGGGGCAGGTGCGGGCAACTGCCGGCTTTCTGGATGCTGGTGCTTCCGTGCCCTTTATTGCCCGGTACCGCAAGGAGGCTACTTCCAGCCTGGATGAGGTGGCTATCACCAGCATTCGGGACCGCTTATCGCAGCTGCGGGAACTCCGCGACCGTCGCCAGGCGATCCTGGCTTCCCTGACCGAGCGGGGTCTGCTGACTGAGGAATTGCAGCAGGCCGTTTTCTCCTCCGAAACTATGACGGCCCTGGAGGACGTATATCTGCCCTACCGTCCCAAGCGGCGTACTCGGGCCACCATGGCCCGGGAAAAGGGACTGGAACCCCTGGCGCTTCGACTCTGGGGCCAGCAGGATTTTGACGTCAGCCTGGCCGCGGTTGAGTACGTCAATCCGCAATTGGGGGTGGCTAACGGTGAAGCTGCTCTGAGCGGGGCCAGGGACATCATCGCCGAGTGGGTGAGCGAAGACCCCACCGCCCGGGGGAGAATCCGGAGGTTGTTCTGGTCTCAGGGTACCTTCTCCTCCAGAGTGGTTTCGGGCAAGGATTCAGCAGCGGCCAAGTACCGGGATTACTTCGACTGGGAGGAGCCGGTGGCCGAAGTACCCTCCCACCGGGTGCTGGCGATGCTGCGGGGCGAGGGGGAGGCACTACTGTCGATCCGAATTGCACCGCCCGTAGCGGAGGCGATGGCGATACTGGAGGGAATCTTCGTTACCCGAGCCACCGAGGCTTCGGCCACCGAGGCTTCGCAGCAGGTCCGGCTGGCGGTACACGACGGATACCGGCGGCTGCTGGAGGCCTCCCTAGAAACGGAAGTCCGCAAAGAAGTCCGAGTTCGCGCCGAGAACGCCGCCATCAAAGTATTCGCCGACAACCTGCGGGAACTGCTGCTGTCCCCGGCCCTGGGCCAGCGGAACGTACTAGCGCTGGACCCCGGGTTCCGGACCGGCTGCAAATTGGTATGTCTGGACCGGCAAGGCCGCTTGCTGCACCACGATACCATCTACCCCCTGCTGGGGAAACGGGGAGAGCAGGAGGCGGCCCAGAAAATAG
>DASTLM010000413.1:0-2787 GCA_035714945.1 Dehalococcoidia bacterium
TCGATGTGAGGGTGGGGAATGAGGCGGACGGGTCTGGAAGTGGGTGAGGTATTCCTAAATGTGAGAAGTGGTGATCTGGTCTACTGGGGGCCACCCGTGGTTCTCGGCATTTTCGGTCAGGAAGGCGACGGATATCTCCAGCGCGGTAAGGTACGACTGGCTATAGCGATTGCTGGCTCTGAGCGAAATCAGGAACCCTTTCGCCGCCTCCCGCACTGAAAATAGGCAGAGGTCTGAAACCTGGTTGACGGCCATCCATTTTGCAGCACCGGAGCGGTTTTGCCGTCATTCCGTATCTGGACTTACATAATGGTGCGCTTGGAGAGATTCGAACTCTCGGCCTCTGCCTCCGCAGGGCAGCGCTCTATCCGCTGAGCTACAAGCGCACAACTGGCCGCCAGGGTACAACTTCCCCGGACCTGCCTGAACTTGAGACTTTCCACAATTCAAGACTTGTCTCGCTTCAAGCAAGAACCGGGTGGTGCCGAGGGAGGGATTTGAACCCACACGTCCGTAATGGACACTGCGCCCTGAACGCAGCGCGTCTGCCGTTTCGCCACCTCGGCCTGGAACTGCTATCTGGACCCGATATATTAACATAATCAGCGATTGACTGGCGCCGATGGTGGGCGATGGAGGATTTGAACCTCCGACCTCCTCGGTGTGAACGAGGCGCTCTAACCACTGAGCTAACCGCCCGAGCTAACCGCACGGATGAACGGACAGGCTCAATTATAGGCAGACCGAACCACCGGCGCAACCCTGAAGACGATATTCGCGACGTCATGTCCCGGATTGTTGGCGTTTTCCGGTTTGTTGAGTCTTGCACAAGTTGGGGGAAGTCAGGCCGCGGCCTTACCGCACCATCACCAGCATGTTTACATAACCTGCCAACGGGATTGAAGCGCTCGGTCACCCTCCGGAAGGGGGACTGGTCTGAGGTGAGGCTTCCGTCGCCCGAGATTGCTCAGGCCGGCGCCGAAACATCCACGTTGCCACCGCCAGCCCGCTGGCCACCACGACACCGCCACCAATGGCGATGGTCAAGGGGATGCCAAATCCCTCAGCCAAGGCCCCCATCATCAGGCTGCCCAGGGCCGTTGCGCCCCAGGTGAACTGGTGCAGGCTCATAACCCGTCCCCGGAACTCATCGACCGAAAGGGACTGCATCAGGGTAGTGCTCAATGTGCCGAAGACCACCCGGAATCCGCCCATCAGTCCCATCAAGGCCACCGCCAACCAGAACCACGAAATGCCGCCCAGGGCCAGCATCGCCAGTCCCAGACCAATGCCGCCGGCGAACATAAACCGGGCCGGATAGACATGGGTGCCCAGGACGGCGATGACCAGGGTCGCCGTCAAGCCGCCGATGCCCTCAAACAGCAGGAGACGGCTGTAGGTGTCGATTCCGCCCCGCAGCACATCCTCGGAAAAGGAAGGCAGCAGGACTTCGTAGGACGTGCCAAACAGACCAATGCACATTCCCAGAAGGATGGTGCCCATCAGAGGGCGGTGCCGGCTCAGGTATTTGAATCCCTCGATCACTCCCCGGGTCAGGCCGACCGAACGGGGCGGTCGCCGGTGCGGGGCGGTGCGCATCAACAGCAGAACCAGCACCGTGAAGACGTAGAACGCGCCAATCAGAAAGAAGACACCCGGTATCCCCCAGAGACCAACCAGGGGAGCGAAGAAGGCCGGGCCGACGATGGATGCACCGCCGAATACGATGGAGTAAAGGGCCACACCACTGGCCAGATGTTCCCTGGGCAGCAGAGCCGGCAGCATGGCCGAGCGGGAAGGGATGTCGAAGGCCAATAGAATTCCAGTAGCCACTGAGACCAACAGCAGGTGCCAGGCCTGGACCACTCCGGTGGCGGCCAGCATCCCGGTCAGCAGCGCCAGGCAGGCAAACATCCCCCTGGTCGCCTGCACCAGCTTCAACCGGTTGACCCGGTCAGCGACGGCCCCGCCCCAGACGGAGAATAGCAGCACCGGGCCCAGGGTGGCGGTGTTGACCAGTCCCACCATCAACGGCGAATCGGTCAGTGAGTGCATCAGCCACAAACGACCATAGATCAACGCCCACATGCCGATGTTGGAGCAGGCCGCCGCCACCCAGAACAGCCGGTATTCCTGGGAACGAAAGGCAGCAAATCCAGAACCGGCGATTAAATCCTTGGGCTTGAGGAAGTTTCGTGGGATGATTCAGTCCACGCGGTCCACAGAATGCTAACTACGCTAACCATACCAGACCCGAACCAATGGCGCGAGGCATTGAACGGGCTGTCCGCTGGAGAAAAGCCGGACTGGCGGCCGGACCGGCGGATCAACACATTATGTTAATAACCAGTGCCGGGGTAGGTTACATAACGTACCTTGTGCGAACCAAATTGTTGGTAACTTTCCAATTGAGCCTGGCTCAGCCCCCCGCCGCCGAGGTAACCACCGTCAGCGGGCCATCGATGTCCACCAACCGCGCCTCGATTTCCTCCAGCAGGGATTCCAGGTTCCACTTTTTCGCCGCCGAGATCAAAACGCTGGGCGACTCATCAATACCGGGCAGCAAAGCCCGCGGGGCGGCGGCGGCGTCTTCTCCCAGCAAGTCCATCTTGTTCATCACCAGCAACCGGGGCTTATCACCCAGGCCGAGACCGGCCAGGGTATCCTCCACCACCTGGGCCTGCTCCGGCGCCTTTGAATGGGTAACGTCGATGACATGCAGCAGCAGGTCGGAACTGGAAAGTTCCTCCAGCGTGGCCCGGAAGGCCGCCACCACCGTCGGTGAGA
>DASTLM010000414.1:0-5654 GCA_035714945.1 Dehalococcoidia bacterium
TAAACCTCTGGCTGCTGGGGGGCGTGGTCGCGGTGCTGGCCCTGACGCTGCTGTTCCTGTTACGAGTGGTCTACCAGACCCGGGCCGGAGAAGAATCCAAAGGCCCTCCGTCACCGGTTGGCCAGTTGGGTATCGTTACCATGGATCTGGCTCCCCGGGGCATCGTTGAGCTGGCCAGTGAAACCTGGACAGCGGTCAGCCTAGATGATACGGTTATATTTGCCGGGGAATCGATCATCGTTATCCAGAGAGATGGACTGGTTCTGACCGTTGCCCGGCGCCCGAATAACGAAACTTAAGCGCATCCTCGATGCGCCGTCAGGAGGCATTTATGGCTAGTGGACTGATCGTGGTCCAGCAATATGAGCGCCTGGTCGTACAGCGATTGGGCACGTTTGTCGGGAGCCGGCGGCCTGGCCTGCACTTCTTGATTCCGGTGCTGGATAATGGCACCAAGGTCGACTTGAGGGAGCGGGTGACCCGGGTGCCGACCCAGAAGTACATTACGGTGGACAACGTGGTAGTGGATATGGACTTTGTGATCTACTTCCGGGTGATGGAGGATACGGCAGAGAGAGCTGTGCTGGAAGTGCAGAACTTCGAGCAGGCGGTGATTAACCTGGCCTTCGCTACGCTGCGGGCGGTTATCGGCGCCATTGACCTGTCCACTGCGCTTTCCGAGCGGGAGAGGATCCGTGACGAAGTCCAGGTGCGGATGGATGAGGTCACCGCCCGCTGGGGCGTCAAGGTTTCCCAGGTGGAAATTAACGAAATTGACCCTCCTATGGGAGTGAAAGCGGCGATGGAACGCCAGAAGTCGGCGGACGCCATCAAGACCGCCGAGATCACCGAGTCCGAAGGCCAAAGACAGTCCCAGATCAACCGGTCTGAGGGCGAAAAACAGGCCGCGATCCTGGAGGCAGAGGGGCGGCGCCAGGCCCAAATCCTGGATGCCGAAGGTGAACAACAGGCCACCGTGCTGCGGGCGCAGGGATTCAGCGCGGCGCTGGAGCGAATTTTTCAGGTGGCCACTACGATTGACGCCAAGACCATGAGCCTTCAGTACTTCGAAACGCTCAAGTCCCTGGGAGCCAGCCCTTCGACCAAGTTCATCTTCCCCATGGAATTTACCACCATGCTCGCGCCATTCCTGGGGATGAGCAGTAGCCAAAGGCAGGACAATGGGGGCAACTCCAACTCCCAGACATAGAGGGCACAACCCCAGGCGACCGGCACCCAGGAACAGTCCCGGTCATCTTTGCACCAATAACCGGGACCGTTCTTTGATCCGGCAAGCTTTGATCTCCCAAGGTCAAACTTACCGTCCCCAGGCTCTGGATTAGAAATTTTCTAGGCGATGAAGCGGCCCTCGTCGGGAAATAGCTTGGGCAGAGCTAACAGTCCCCCCCCTTCGTTGCTTCCCAAAAGGTCGGTGCCGTCGAGGGAATGCAAGACCGCCGTATAGGCATTGACCAGGGCGTCGCAGGTAATTTGGTCCATAGTGTCCAGGTAAGGTTCCAGACCTCCGATCAATCGCGGCAGATGCGCCTTCATGAATGCCAGACTGCCGGAACTGTTTTTGGGAGGCACACTATCGCCAAAGAGAACTACCTTGGTGGCGTGAGGATAGACTTCAATAACATCAAACCCCAGCTTTTGCAGCCGCTGGCTGAGACCAATGGCGCGATAGATCAGTTTACGGATAATGGATCCCTTGCTGGTGAAGAAGCAACTAATACCCATCCGGGCCAGCTCCAACTCAAGCAGCCGGCCCTTCTGTTGAGGGCTGTGGGACTTACAATCGCAGGTGGTTTCCAGGCAGCAAAGACCGTGGGGCAGTCCCAAGGGTGTGCCGATGGCAATCAGTGTTGGCTGTAAGGTTTCTGCTGTCTGCACGATTTCATCATCGGTATGAACTGCGCCCAAAAACGCCACTACTACCCCGGGACCAGCATTCAAACCGGCGATGGCACTGGGGTGTTTTGGTGAAATCCGTAGATCAACTCCTAAAAGCACCATTTTCTCTCCAATAACATAAAGAATACACCTTGACCGGTCCCGGATCGGGAACGAACTTACGTGCAGGAAACGCGCAATGTTTGCGGGCAAAAAAATTATGCCGGGGTTATAGCGGGCTAGTCTGGCTTGGCCAATAATGGGTTGAGCCAAGCCCTCTGGAGATCCGAAGATTCCAGAAAAATCCTGGCTGCGGAATAAGGCTCGGATTCCTTTCGGGCTATTTCATCCAGGAGGGAAACTAACTGGGAGTTACTCTCAAATAACACCTTCAGACGCCGGCTCAACTCTTCTTCTACTGTTTCCAGGAACTCTTGCTTACGACGGGCCTGACGCTTGATCTCCAACTGAGACGTGTCGGTCAGGTAACGTTGGTGTTCTTGAATTTTCTCCCAGAGCAGATCAATGCCTTCTCCGGCATCGGCCCGGGTCAGAACCACTGGTGGACTCCAATTCGAGTTGGCTGGAGCCAGATGGAGCATAGATATAATTGCTGTTGCCATTTGATTGGCCCCCTCCCGGTCCGATTTGTTTACCAGGTAAATGTCGGCGATTTCCATGACGCCAGCCTTGAGCGTTTGGACCGCGTCACCGGACTCTGGCATTACTGCAACCAGAACCGTGTCCGCTACCCCCATGATACCCAGCTCGGTCTGCCCTACCCCTACTGTTTCTACCAGGATTATGTCTTTGCCGGCTGCATCCAGCAAACGCACGATGCTTTTGACCGTTCGTGCCAGTCCGCCTGAATGGCCCCGGGTGGCCAGGCTTCGGATGAAAACGTCCGGGTCTAAATAATGATGTTGCATCCGAATACGGTCACCGAGCAAGGCCCCGCCCGTGAACGGACTGGTGGGGTCTACTGCGATTATGCCTACAGTCAGCCCCTGCTTTCTCAGCAGCCCGGTTAGCTGGTCCACGATGGTACTTTTGCCTACTCCAGGTGGACCGGTGATCCCTATGGTATAGCCTCCGCCGGTGTGCGGATCCACCGCCTGCATCAACTGAGTTGCTTCAACCCCGCCCCGTTCCAGCGAGGTAATCGCCCGGGATAGAGTGCGTTGGTCGCCCGCCAGTAACCGTTGCACCGAATCCATCATTGGGCCGGGGTCTCCACAACCAGGGGTGTTATAGCGAGTGGTGTGGCTCTGGCTTGGACTCTATCATCCAATATTTGGCCAGTCAAGACTCCTGCCTGGGTGACTACTTGGCTATCTCTGTGGATATAGTGTGGAAATCGCCGGGGATAGCCTTGACAGTTGCGGAGTGCGTTTGGGAGACAGCGTTGCCGGCTGACGGACGCCGGATTCTGGTCATTATTTAGAAATTGTAAAAAGCCGATCGGCTCTAATGGTGAAATCCGGTATCGAAGGCCTGTCCGTTCGCGGTAACCAGCAAATCCGGTCGGTGTCCCCAACGGCGGAGAAAACGGCCGAAGTTCTTACGGCTCAACTCGTCCCGTTGATTGTCGTCCAGCTCAGTCCACTGGCGGTGCTCGTGACGCACCAGCGGCAGAGTGCGGTCAGCGACGATGCTGTAACCCTTCTCCTTGAACTGAAAGCTATAGTCGATGTCCAGATTACGGTAGAAGCGGAATCCTTCATGCATCAAGCCAACCTTCCTGACTGCCTCCCGGCAGAAGGCCATGCAGTAGGCCTGGATGGCGTCGGCTTCTCCCGATTCAACTTCCTCATGGAAGTGACGCATATCGTCGGTGGACAGGCCATAGGGGCCGAATATACCCACTGAATCATCGGCCAGGCGCTGCTGCACCGGGGTCAGCAAATCGCCCACGACTTCGGTTGAGGCATCCATAATTATGATGTGCTTGCCCCGGCTCTGCTTCAACCCGATGTTCTTGCCGGCAGCATCACCAATAACATGGTCACAGTGGAATACCCGAACATTGGGGTGGCCGGTCTGGAACTCTTCCAGCCAATCAGCAGTACCATCGGTGGAGCCGTTATCCACCACAATCACTTCCGCGGAGCGGCCTTCAGCATTTCGTAACATGCTGGCGACGCAGCGCTCCACGTCATCAACATAATTGTAGGCGTTCAGGATAAAGGTGAAGTCCAACTGGGGCGGCCGGTCCAGAAGAGATTCCACTTCTCGGGATGAGGACAATGACGGCCAGCGCTCGGCCTGGCGCTCCAGCGCCGTCTTGGGCCGTATCCGGGTATTGGCCCCGGTGTCCTCCATCAGGTATCCCTGGGACACTACGGCAGACCGCAACGCGTCTGCCGGGGAATAGTCCTCCCGCAAGCGGAGCTGGCTACGTTGCTCCAGAGAATTAATCAGGGTTTGAGGCACATCATAGGTGGCCGGCACCTGGCCCAGACCCAGGCCAAATACCCGATCAAAGTCAAGCAGTAGATCCAGCTTGGCCTGTCCGGGCAGCTCCGACTTGACCACATCCCAGGTTAGCGCCAGTGCTCCAGGCAGGTCCAGGTCGTTGTCCACCGTGTCCCAGAACCTGATGCGCCACTCCTCGGTCTCTGATGGCAGCTGCGGCAATTGCGGGAGACTCTTCCAGTCCCAGACTCGGTTTCGGAGATTGGTCAATGCCTTTTCGCTGGCCCGCAGGGAACCAAAGGTGAAGTTCATCCGGTGGCGGTAGCGCACCGTTAGGCAGAGGTACCGGAAGGAGAGGGGGTCGAAGCCCCGTTGGACCAGGTCCTCAATCATGAAAACATTGCCGGAAGACTTGGCCATTTTGGCTCCATCGGCCAGCAGATGCTGGGCGTGCACCCAGTAGTTTACGTGCTGTCCACCAAACGCTCCTTCACTCTGAGCGATTTCATCCTCGTGGTGGGGAAAAATGTTGTCCACCCCGCCAGTGTGGATGTCGAATTTCTCGCCTAAATATTTGCTGGCCATGGCCGAGCATTCGATGTGCCAGCCTGGGAATCCGTCACCCCACGGACTGGCCCATTTGACGTCGCGGCCTGGTTCGGCCGCCTTCCAGAGGGTAAAGTCCCGGGGGTCTCGCTTCAGCGGATCAGCTTCGACTCGCACGGCCTCCAGGAGGTCTCCGCCATAGTTCCGGGACAGCTTGCCGTAGTCCCTGAAGGCGCCCACGTCGAAGTAAACATTGCCCTGCGCTTGATAAGCGTAGCCCGCGGCCAGCAGCTTCTCCACAATCTCGATCATTTCGGGAATGTGCTCAGTTGCCCAGGGGAACACCTGGGCCGGCAAGATATTGATCCGCTCCTCGTCCTTGAAGAAGCTGTTGGCGTAGTACCGGGCGATTTCGCCAATTGTCTTGCCTTCGGCCAGGGCCGCCAGGATCATCTTGTCGCCGCCGGTCTCCACCAGTTCCTGGCGCATATGCCCCACGTCGGTGATGTTTTTGACGTGGTAGACGTCGACCCCGTGGGCCAAGAGCACGCGGCGGATCCAGTCCGCCATCAGATAGGTACGCAGGTTGCCAATGTGGGCGTAGCGGTAAACTGTAGGCCCGCAGGTATACATGCGGGCCAACCCCGGATCAATCGTCCGGACTTCTTCTACCCTTTTCGTAAGGGTGTTATGCAGTCGTAACAAACCGGTTCCCCCGTGCCGCCGGGTTTAGCTGAAGTTTACCATGTGCCGGCCCAGATTGCATTAGCTTTAGCTGTGGAGCATCCTAACTCCCT
>DASTLM010000415.1:0-3454 GCA_035714945.1 Dehalococcoidia bacterium
CTGGACAAGCTCATCGACGTGGTGAAGGTGTCCGACATTTCCGAAATCGACCTGGTGGCCCGCGAGTTGGCTTTGATCAAGGTCAGGACCACCCAGGAAACTCGAGGCCAGATCATCGAAGTGGTGCAGTTGTTCCGGGCCAAAACCGTCGACGTTGGCGCTCAGTCCCTGGTTATCGAGGCTACGGGTGAGGAAGACAAGATTAACGCTTTGCTGGACTTGTTGGAACCCTTTGGCATCATCGAGTTGATGCGCACCGGGCGCGTGGCGATGGTGCGGGGCAAAGCCGACGGCCAGGTCAGCGACAACTTTGGCATCAGCTACCTGAGTAACGGAAGGGCGGTAGCGGAAGCCAGGGAGATAGGCTCATATTAAGGGTTTTTCATCAACCTACTAGAGCGGGAAGGACCAGCCAAGATTGTAGAAGAAAGGGAAGGTAAAGGGAAGGTAATGATCACGGTTTACTATGACCAGGATGCGGACCTGGATGTGCTGTCAGGCAAGACTATCGGCATGATCGGCTACGGGAGCCAGGGACACGCCCACGCGCTGAACCTCAAAGACAGTGGGCAGAAAGTGGTGGTGGGGCTGTACCCGGAAAGCGGAAGCCGCCAGTCCGCTCGGACCGCAGGTCTGGAGGTGGCCGACGTGCCCGAGGTCGCCAGGATAGCCGATGTGCTGATGATGGTGATTCCAGACCACATTCAGGGTGAGATTTATCGGGCGCAAATTGCTCCCAACCTGAAGGCGGGCGCAGCGTTGATGTTTGCTCACGGTTTCAGCATCCACTATAAGGAGGTGGTT
Organism: Dehalococcoidia bacterium; assembly: GCA_035714945.1. GTDB lineage: Bacteria > Chloroflexota > Dehalococcoidia > Lucifugimonadales > UBA3495 > Casp-Chloro-G3. The sequence goes on from DASTLM010000415.1 coordinate 805, forward strand.
CCGCCGCCAAACGTGGACGTGATGATGGTTGCCCCTAAAGCGCCGGGCCACCGGATGCGGGAGCAGTTCATTGAGGGTATCGGCGTTCCGGGTCTCCTGGCGATACACCAGAACGCCAGCGGCCACGCCAGAGAGATCGGTCTGGCCTACGCCAAAGGGGTGGGCTGCACCAGGTCCGGAGTCATTGAGACCACTTTTAAAGACGAGACGGAGACCGACCTGTTCGGCGAACAGACGGTGCTCTGCGGCGGTATCACCGCGCTGATTAACACGGCCTTTGAGACCCTGGTCGAGGCCGGTTACCCTCCGGAGATGGCCTACTTTGAAGTCCTGCATGAGATGAAGCTAATTGTCGACCTGGTCCAGCAGGGCGGGTTCAACTACATGCGCTACTCGGTCAGTGACACCGCCGAATACGGCGACCTGACCCGAGGCCCCCGGGTTATTGACGATCACGTCAAGCAAAATATGAAGCAGATTCTGGCCGAGATTCAGGACGGTACCTTCGCCAGGGAGTGGATCACCGAAAACCACGAAGGACGCCCCCGGTTCCGTCCGTTGCGCGAGGAAGCCCGGCACAGCCAGATTCAGCAAGTGGGCAAGGAACTGCGATCGATGATGCCCTGGCTGAATCCCAAGGAAGTATAGAAGTATAAGAAGTATAGAAGTATAAAGGGAAGAGTAAAGAAAATGCCTAACGAAAGAGTAAAATTTCTCGACACTACCCTCCGCGATGGAGAGCAGTCGGCGGGAATCGGCATGACCGTAGACGAGAAATTGGAGATCGCCAGGCAGTTGCAAAAGCTGCGGGTGGATATCATCGAGGCGGGTTTCGCGGCCAGTTCGCCCGGCGATTTCCGGGCGGTCAACAACATTGCCCGAGAGGTCCGGGGGCCGGTTATCGCCTCCCTGGCGCGGGCCCATCCCAACGACGTGGACCAGGCCTGGGAAGCCATCAGAGTGGCCGAGTCACCGCGCATCCACGTGTTCCTATCTTCCTCGGAGATTCACGTGATGCACCAGCTCCGCAAGAACCGGGAAGAGGTTATGGAGATGGCCATCAGGATGGTGGAACGGGCCAAGAAACTTTGCAGCGATGTCGAGTTCTCCCCAATGGACGCCACCCGCACCGAGCCGGCTTATCTGTACCAGATGTTGGAGGCCGTGATCCGGGCCGGGGCCACCACCATCAACATCGCCGACACCGTGGGATATGCCATCCCCTCCAGTTTCGGTCAGTTGTTGAAGGACATTCAAGAGAAGGTGGCCGGTGTGGAAAAGGTGACCCTCAGCGTCCATTGCCACAATGACCTGGGACTGGCGGTCTCCAATAGTCTGGCCGCCGTGGAGGCTGGCGCCCGCCAGGTCGAGGGCTGCATCAATGGCATTGGCGAGCGCGCGGGCAACGCTTCTTTAGAAGAAATAATCATGGCCCTGGACACCCGCAAGGACCTGTTCCAGGTTGACATCGGCATCGACACCACCCAGATTTACCCGACCAGCCGCCTGGTCAGCCGAATCACCGGGATGGCGGTGCAGGCCAACAAAGCGGTGGTGGGCGAAAACGCTTTCCGACACGCTTCGGGCATCCACCAGGATGGCGTACTGAAAGACCGTTCCACCTATGAGGTGATGAAGCCGGAGCGCGTGGGAGTCCCCGGTAATAGCCTGGTGCTGGGCAAGCTCAGCGGCCGGGCGGGGCTGCAGTCCCGGCTGGAAGCTTTGGGCTACCTGCTGTCCCGCGATGAGATAACCAACGTCTTCGAGTCCTTCAAGGCGCTGGCCGATAAAAAGCGGGAAGTCACCGACCGGGACCTGGAAATCCTGATGGACGAAGAGAAACGGGAATCCACCGAGCCGGTGAGCTATACCCTGGACCAGGTCCACTTCTCCAGCGGCGACCATGATATTCCTACGGCCACGGTCCGGCTTATTGGACCCACCGGTGCGACATTCACCGATGCTTCCACCGGCAACGGCCCGGTAGACGCGGTGTGCAAAGCCATCGACCGGGTAATCGGCTGTACCAGCAAGCTCTCGGGGTTTAATGTGCAATCGGTGGACGAGGGCCTTGATTCCATTGGCACCGTGACCATACGGGTTGATAATGCCGGACGCACTTTCTCCGGACGGGGGGCGTCCACCGACATTATCGTCGCCAGCGCCAAGGCCTACCTGAGTGCCGTCAACCGGATGCTGGCCGCCGACGAAGAGGCCAGCCTGCCGGCGGTGGGTAGCACCCCGGACTAGGGTATGACCCTCCAGTAGTAGTGGTACAAATCCGGGGCGGGTTTTGACCCGCCCCTTCAAGTTGTGGAAATTGAAGGCCAGGTAGCGGAAGCCGTTGGACGCATTTTCGACAACACCAATGCCAGGGTCAGCTTTTACGAGGAACTCAGGGATGACCGAGGTGTTCCAATTGCCCGTCAACTGCCAGTCAAGAGCGGACTGAACCTGGAATCCTGCATCCGAAGGCAACAAGAAGGAACGGGTAAATCAATGGCCAACTGGCCAGCCTGGAAATCAGCTTCTCGGAGCATGGCAGCCGATATCCTCAAATCAGCTTCAGTTGATGACCCCTATCCCCGGGTTGGGACTTGCCGTCCAGGTGCACCGACGGGTAGCCCTGCCCACGCAAATGCGCGGCCAG
>DASTLM010000416.1:0-2816 GCA_035714945.1 Dehalococcoidia bacterium
GGCCCCGGCTCGCAGGTGATCGCGCAGGCTCACGCCTTCGCTGCCGAAGAGACAGGTGAATATCCTGCCGTCAGTGGACAGTCTGGCCCGGGTGCAACTGCCGCAGAAGGGCTGGGTCACCGAGGCAATCACGCCGATCTCGCCCTCGCCGTCCCGGTATCGATAGCGGTTGGCAACTTCGCCCGGGTAGTTGGCCTCCATCGGTTCCAGGGGCATTTCAGAGTTTATCCGGCCAACGATCTCCGCTGCGGCAACGACGTGGTCCCATTTCCAGCCGTTGAGGTTGCCCACGTCCATGTACTCAATGAACCGGACGATGTGGCCGGTGTCCTTGAAATGGCGGGCCAGGTCAACGATGGTATGGTCGTTGACGCCTTTTTGCACCACCGCGTTGATCTTGATGGGGCCCAGTCCAACTGCCGAAGCTTTTTCGATGCCCTCCAACACCCGTTGGGTGCTGAACCCCCGGCCGTTCATCTGCTTGAATATCCCATCGTCCAGGGTGTCCAGGCTCACCGTAACCCGCTTCAACCCGGCGTCCTTCAACTGCTGGGCCTGTTGCGGGAGCAGGTAGGCGTTGGTGGTGAGGGTGATGTCGTCCGCACCGTCAATTTCAGAAAGCATTCCAATCAACTGGGGCAGATCGGTGCGCAGCAGCGGCTCACCGCCGGTAATGCGCAGCTTGTTGACGCCCAACCCGACGAAGATGCGGGCCAGCCGGCAGATTTCCTCAAAGGACAGGATTTCAGCCTTGGGCAGGAACTGGTAGCCCTCGCCGAAAATCTCGGCGGGCATGCAATAAGTGCACCGGAAGTTGCACCGGTCGGTGACCGATATGCGCAAGTCCCGGATGGGACGGCCAAATTTATCGGTAAGCATTCGTTGTTCCAAGTAATTGGATCTGGTAATTGGACTTAATTCAAGAAGGGAATTGACCGGTCTCGACCAGCTTCTTCAACACTTCCACCGCTTTTTCGGTGGCGTCGGAACGGTGGCTGATGCGGTTTTTATCCGCCAGGGGGATCTGAGCCATGGTCTGACCGTAAGAGGGAAGGTAGAACACCGGGTCATAGCCAAACCCTTCATTACCCTCTGGTTGGTATTGTATCATCCCGGCCACCGAACCCACCACCGATGCCTTTCTTTCTTTGGCGTCGCAAATGGCGATCCCACAACGGAAACGGGCGGTGCGCCTCTCCCAGGGGACTCCCGCCAGATTGCGAAGCAGTAGCTGTACCCGCTCCTGGTCGCTGGCGCAGGCGTCGCCGCCGTAGCGGGCCGAGTGAATCCCCGGTTCGCCGCCCAGGGCGTCCACCTCCAGCCCAGAGTCGTCGGACAGGGTCATCATCCCGGCCAGCCGGGCGTAACCGCCGGCCTTGAGCCAGGCGTTCTGCGCAAAGGTTGTTCCGGACTCGGCTATTTCCTCAGCAATGCCCAGATCGTCCAGGGATACCAGTTCCAAGGGAACGTCCTGGAGCAGGTGCCGGTATTCGCGCATCTTGCCCTGGTTATGGGTGGCGATCAACAGTCTGAGATTGGGCATTGTGCTCCCCTAAATGGTCCCATCGTTGGAAAGTTTATCCAGTTCAGCGTCCCCATAGTTCAACCATTCCCGGTATATTTCCTGGTTGTGTTCGCCGAGGCGCGGCCCGGCGTGTTCTACCCCTCCGGGCGTCTCGCTGAATTTGGGAACAATGCCCAGCATGCGGGTATGGCCCAGGTCCGGGTCATCGACATCGATGATGTCTGACCTCTCCTGGTAGTGGGGGTCTTCGACGATTTGCCGGGCGTTGTAGACCGGTCCCACCACCCCTCCCGAAGGCACCAACTCCTCCATCACCTGGGCCAGGGGTCGCTGCCCCAGCCAGTGCTCCAGGATCTGATTCAGGGCGTCTTTGTGGTCCAGACGGGCGGCGTTGTCGGTAAACCGAGGGTCTTCGATCAGGTCGGCCCGGCCCATTGCCCTTGCCAGGCTTTCCCAGGTGCTTTGCGAGGTGGCCGACAGCCCCAGCCACTGCTGGTCTCCGGTGCGGTACAGGCTGCGCGGCGCAGCGTCGGGGAAGTCGTTGCCCACCCGCTCCCGGACAATACCCAGCAAATCGTACATGGTAACGTGGGGAATGCACAGCCGGAACAGCGGCTCAAACAGGCTCAGGTCGATGACCTGGCCCTTTCCCGAGGTCCGGCTTTCTTCTTTATTCTGGCCGGGCACGTCTCGCCCAGGCACGTCGCGATGGTACAGGGCCATCATGGCGGACATGGCGCCGAAGACCCCGGCGATCTCATCGGCCAGGGGTACCGGCGGCAGCACCGGCGGGGAATCGGGAAAGCCGGTCATGCCGATGTAGCCGCTCATGCACTCGGCGATGGTCCCGAAGCCGGGACGGTCTTTGTAGGGCCCGGTCTGGCCGAAGCCGGAGTAGCGCAGCATTACCAGTCCGGGGTTCACCTGCTGCAATTCCTCCGGCCCCAGTCCCCAGCGTTCCATGGTGCCGGGGCGAAAGCCCTCAATCAGCAGGTCGGCTCGGCCGGCCAGTTGCTTCAGCACGGCCTGGCCCTGGGGGCGGGAAAGGTCCAGGGTGACGGACTTTTTGTTGCGGGAGTGGACTTTCCACCACAGCGACGCGTCGTTGTAGAAGGGCCCCCAGTTGCGTAACGGGTCGCCACTGCCGGGGCGTTCCACCTTGACCACTTCCGCGCCGAAGTCGGCCAGCAAGCTGCTGGCGGTGCCCCCGGCAATGAGGATTGACAGGTCCAGGACTTTCAGGCCGTGAACCGGGCCCGGGTTTTGGGTCATACTGTTTTCCCTGGCAAAG
>DASTLM010000417.1:0-13206 GCA_035714945.1 Dehalococcoidia bacterium
TGATCTGCGCCAGGAGCCGGTCGCCGCCATGACCCACTCGCTGCGATTCCAACCCCACATACCAACGTCGTTGCTGCTCATCTAGACGGCTGAGGAACAAGTTCATACGTCGATGCGATTCCGCCTCTGGATGGTCTCCCATTTGATGGCAATTGGGACATTTGCACTGGTGTATCTCTGCCATCCCCATTTCCCTTCACCCCTCATTGCTAAAGATGGTTTGGCGCATTCTACACCAACCTACACCAGGTCCACTACAAATTGCGGACTCGGTTTTGGCCGACTTCTAATTGACCTTGACATGTCCACTGGAGACTGTTTCGATGGGCAAATCGTAGTTCCCATTGCCGATTATCGTGTCCCCCGGCACCCCATCGAATGCTCCTATTACCGTCAATGTAAGGGTGCCCACACCGGGCCCTCCAGCTGAAGCCGTCACAGTAATCGGGACATCCGAAAAAATCGTTCCATCACCCAGATTGACTCTTGCCAGGCCACCGAAGGTCGCAGTTCCATCCGAGTTGACATTGCCGGTGGTGACCTTGCCCTCGACAGCCATTAGCGGTAATCCTAGGATATCCGAGCGACCTGCCATGAGGCACTGAAAGTGGCCGTTGGCAGACGAATTACCCAGAATCCGCACCCCTAAACCGAATTGAGATCCGTCTATTTCGCCGTCTCCATCAAGGTCGGCATTGAAAGTGGCGGTGCCGCCACCAGTGACACGAGTAACGTCGTCGGCAAGAGCAGTGTGCGTGCTAACAACGAGACCAGCTATTAATAAGATGGCCGCAATCGAGGCTAGAAATGTTTTTACCATTGGATCCTTTAAGGGCCACAACATAAAAACCCCCTGAAGCAGGTCCCCTACGGATGATCAACGACGTGGAAGATGGTTCGATTCGCGTCAACCCCTCCCGCCGGCTGATCGGGATTCCAGTAACTGACGTAATCTTTCGTGACAATGATCCCTTCGAACACGATGGCCATGTCTCCAGGGGGCGTTGTCGGTAGCTTACAACTGACCGTCAACACACCCTCCGTTCCGTCATCGAATTCAACTGTAAGCACCGCCAGACCAGCTCGGGAATCTTCTGGGTTGCCTATGTTGTCGTTCAAAGGGGATCCAACCACGGAGCCGTTCCCCTCAACCCAACTTACTAAGCTGGTCACCTCGTATGTACCACTATCGCTGCCGGTGTCCCAGGTCCCTCCACCAGTTACTGCATTGGAACGCCCGCCTCGAGGGGCGACGAATGTACCCGAACCCGTGATGGTGATCGGATTGCCGGCTAGATCTCTGGCAGTAGAAATTCCACCTGGATCGATGTCGAAGTCAACTGGCGGAGCAACGCTAACAATGTCCCATCTGATGAACTCCGACTTGGCTTCAATAACCCCAATTTGCGGCTGGGTTGTCCAAATTCCCAGTATGGCAGCGGTCACTAGGGCCGCAGTCATAGCGCTCAATAATATTCGTTTCATGGCTAGTGTCTCCTAAGTCTGTTTGGATGCTGTTTCGGTTTTCCAAACTAGTCCCAAGTTAGCCGATCACTCCCCGAACCTATGGAAGAGTGCAACCGATAAGGGGACAGGCTTCCAGCAGGCATCCGGCCCACGGTAGAATCTGGATCGATACCTCCTTCGTTTTATCAGTGGCTTCTGAGTCGCTGTAACAGCCCCGGAGACATAGTAGCTAATGCCAGTTCCCTAGTAAAGGTCTGGAGGGCCATATTCGCCGAGTTGACACTTTTCTACACGGTCTAGTGGGGTGCTACCAGCGCTTTTCCTTCTGACTGTGAATTACGATATTGCCTTCTCCCGTTTTGCCTCTAGCGTGGCAGCGTGGGTTATGGCAGGTTTGGGTTCGCGGGTCCATGAGGCTGCCTCCAGAGGTAGGCTTGACTTCTTACCTCCTAAGATTGCCTCATGACCCGTCAATTTTTCAAATTCCTTTCTCATGCACGGTCTAGTGGGGTGCTACCTGTCGGGGTTGTGAGCACCGAAAATTACCTTACCTCCCCTTCAATCAAAAAAAACGCACCGCCATACTAATGAACGCCACTAAGAAACCATGGCTGGTACACTGCATGATCATGGCACTGTGGAGAGTGTGACAGGGTCCGGGAGGAGAGCCATGCAAATGGGAAAGCTCGGGCATCGCCCACGGTGAATCACTACCAGGCCATGGGTCCCCGGGCTTAGGCAGCAGGCCGAGCTTCTGAAAGCAACAATCTAATCGGTGTCTATCCGGCCTACAAACTTGTTAACATCGTCGGTTAAGCGATAACCTTAAGACGAAGCTCGAAAGTTCTGGCTTCTATACGGTTAGGCCCACCATTCTGGACAAAAGGTAAAACTTTTTCTGTTGAAACCTTATTGCCTCGACCCCCTCCTTTCGCAGCTCTGCTCGTATCAACTCGGTGGTGAGCGCCTCCGGGTACCAGGGTAGCCACGACAGGCACAATCTCCTTGACCCCAGCTGCCGGTAAGCCTGCCGCACCTTTCAGGATATCCTCAATAGAGCGGCTCGTAGCCCGGGTCTCTCGCCAGGTGCAGGGCGCGCGCCAAGCCGATGGCAGTGGTGGTCTTGCCGACGCCGCCCTTCATGCTCAGGGCCAAGAGCGCCTGATGGTTGGACATGGTCCCTCCGAGGCAAAAAAGAAAGCGGCCCACGGGAACCAGCGTCAGTTCTTCCGTGGGCTAGAGTTCTGCTTATTCTACAGGAAAGCGTCTTGCGGGGGACTCAGTCGCCCCCTACAACACCCAGATGCGACTCGCCTCACACCACGCGGGCGGTCAGATAACTCTGTTGGCGAGGACCACCACCCCCCATACCATCAGGGCAACACCGCTAACCCGGCTGACCCAGCGGCCCGCAGGCGCCACCTTCTCCACCAGAATGAACGCCGCAATGGCCGCCACCCAGAGCAGGTTCATCACCCCGGCCACAAACAGCAGGCCCATCAGCACCCAGCAGCAGCCCAGGCAGAAGAGACCGTGCCGCAGCCCCATGGTGAATGCGCCCGCCGTGCCGTCCCGCCAGTGGCCCAGGATAAACCCTAAGGGAGTTCGGCACTGGGTCAGGCAGGTGTACTTCAGAGGCGTCCACTGATAGATCCCGGCGGCCAGCAGCAAAGAGCCCCCCAGGACAGAACTCGTGAGGGCCAGACTGGGGGAAATCAAAGTGGCGGCGTGGAGGCCCCACTGGCCGGTGGTGGCCAGAAGGGCGAAGGCGCTCCAGACTACCAGGTAGCCCAGGACGAAAATGCCCGTGGGCGCCAGGGGCCGACCGGCAGCGCGGCGCTGGCGATTCATGCTGGCGTACATCAAGACCATGGGCGCGGCGGACGGCACCATCATGGCCACCATCATCACCGCCCACATGGCGAAGTTGGAGAGGAAGTCCTCGGCGCCCCAGGACTCCAACAGCGGCATGGTCATGGCCATGCCGTCCATGGAACCGTCCTCACCTCCTATATACGAAGCCCGGTAGACCGTGTACCCCCAGGCCAGAGCAGCGATCGCCACCAGGGCACCTGCCACCAGCAGGCGGTCCCGGCGAAGCACCGCCTGGAGGGACCCGGCCGGATTCAAAACACCTCCCCCTCGCCGGGGCTCCGGCTGGAGCTGGCGGAACCCCTCCGGGGCTGGGCGGAGGTCACCAGGCTGCTTCTGCTCTTCTTCACCTGACATATCTCTGTGGGCCGGGCGTGGGGCACACGCCAGTAGGAGCGTTCCCACTGCCTTGGCCGCCAAACGTCATTTACCCGGAGTCACGGACCCTTGAGGTCAAACTGTCCCGTAACCGAGGAGCGCCCGGAGAACTCGAATCCAAGGTTGGGGTCGGTGGCCTTCACAGCTGTGCTGCGCCGAATATTGGACGACCCCCCGAATATGGGCACCATCAGGCCCGTAACCTTGGTATCCATGGGTGGTTGATCAGGCATGGGGTTGGGGATCCGCTCCGACCCCGCCTCGATCAACCCCGGCACGGAAACCCGGTGCTCCCCATTCACTGTCTCGAATCGGATGGCGGCCTGCTTGGGGGGCAGCGCCTTGCCGATGAGCCCGCCCAGGGCGCCGAACATGCCGCCGGCCTTACCGCCGAGGATGTTCCCCAGGGCTTCCACCTGCGGCTGGGTAGCTCGCTGGTCAAGACAGGCCCCCAGGGTCCAGTTGCCCTCCATGACTTTCCCGGGGATGCGGAAGTAGAGCACCACGTTCAGATCGTTGAGGCGGGTGTTGCCGTGGTTGCCGTCGCGGATGTGAAGACCCCATACCGCGTTGCAAGGCGAATGGGTAGGTTCACCGCCGAAGTTGCAGGGGCAAGTCACATTGCAACTGCACACTTCCAGTATCTCGCCGCGGAGCCGCCATGCTGGACTGGTAGTCATGAGACACCTCCCTTGTTGGCTGCCTGTACGGGCGAAGTATATTCGACAGTTTGCCGTGGGTCAAGTAAGGGTGTGGTCGGTGATTCCCCACCAGGCGGCGTTTTCTCCGAAGTCCCCAGAGGGCAACTTGCCTCCGGCCAGGTCTTCCTTCATTACACTATGGGCCGCTTCACTCTTACCGCAGCGCTGACGGAGCCACTGGATTACCTCCTCCCCGGGAAGATCCCGGTTGGTCACCAGCCCAAAGAGCTTGTAGCGTCCCTGCTTGGGCATCTCCAGGGTGGGAAAGGGCAGGCTCTGTTAGCCCGCCGTGTCCGAACGCAGGCGCACTTGCTCCACCCCGGCGGGCAGCAGTTCCAATGCCTCTTGCAACCCTCGCAGTTGTTCATAGCCGGCGGGCACGTTGCCGTCCCGAAACTCGGAGTGGACTACCAGGTCCGGTTCCGCCCAGTAGGTCGCCAGTGCCCTTCCAAAGCCCGTCGCTCCTGACGCGGCCAGCCATGACGCTCTACCTTCCGCAACACCTGGCCAAACCCGGCGTCTTTTTCCAGGATCTCTTTATCCAGGATCTCTTTTTCAGGATCTCTTTTTCAGGATCTCTTTTTCAGGATCTCCAGGTCCTCTACCGCGTCGCCGCCGGCTAAATTGAGCAGGACCAGGGCGGTGGCCATCTGGGCATCGCTCCAGCCCGGTTTTTCCTCGCGGAGTCTTACGTGACGTTGGATCGACTGGGACAAACCGGCTACCTAGACCAGGTCCCGGACCAGGTCCAGGACCAGGTGCAGGTAAGCGGGTAAGCCGGCCAGGGCCGTCATTCCGTTGGAGAACTTCTCCTCCTGATACTGGAAAGGGAGGACACCTTGTGGCATCATAGTTTCACCTCGTCGGTGATGGTTTGTTGGTCGACATCCATCTTAACCCAGCTACAAACTGGGTGCCAACGATGTTCTAATTGCAATTTTGATGCTGGATCAGGGGTGCCTAAAGGCCGCCAGTATCAGGTTCCGGCACGGGTTCATGACACCAATGACTTCCGAACTCAACGCCAACCAGTGCCCCATCATTTTCATCCTTCACGGGTGCGGGTGGCAACCAGCATGGACGGTTCCGGCGGAAGCCGGAACCCAGGGGAACATAACTGGACACCGGCTTCCGCCGGTGTGACGGGTGACACTCTACGAGGTAAGATGCGATTGCCCTGCGATATAATGCGATCCCCCGGCGAGATTCGATTGCCCTGCCATCCTCGATACACAACGTTTACAATATACGCCGCGTCATGTTAAAAATGGCTGGTTAGACCTATTGCAAACCGTACCCTTGATGTCCCCAAGTCACAGGAACACCCGCCTCAGCAGAGCTACGGAGGTATTGACATGGTAGAGAACACCGGCAGCATCGAAGCGCTGCTTCACGAGGACCGCACCTTTCCGCCTTCGGAGGAATTCAGAAAGCAGGCCAACATCAGCGACCCCAACGTCTACGAAGAGGCCCGCCGTGACCCGGAGGCTTTCTGGGCCCGGTTTGCCGGAGAACTGGACTGGTTCCGGAAATGGGACAAGGTATTGGAGTGGGACCCACCCTTCGCCAGGTGGTTCGTCGGCGGGAAGCTCAACGTTTCTTACAACTGCCTCGACCGGCACCTGAAGTCGGCCCGCAAAAACAAGGCCGCGATTGTCTGGGAGGGTGAGCCGGGGGATTGGGCGGTTTACACTTACCGCGACCTGTATCGAGAAGTATGCAAGTTTGCCAACGGGCTGAAGAGCCTGGGCGTCAAGAAGGGCGATCGGGTCACGATCTATCTGCCCATGGTGCCGGAACTGCCCATCGCCATGCTGGCCTGCACCCGCATCGGCGCGCCCCACAGCGTGGTGTTTGGCGGGTTCAGCGCCGAGTCGCTGCGAGACCGCATCAATGACTCCCAGTCCCGGGTAATGATCACCGCCGACGGCGGCTATCGCCGGGGCAATGTGGTGCCTCTCAAGCAAAACGCCGATGCTTCGATTACTGGAAACACCCCCGTCGAGAAGGTGGTGGTGGTGCGCCGTACCGGCAGCGCCGACGACCGGATGGTGCCCGGACGGGATATCTGGTGGCACGACCTGGTAGCGGACCAACCATTGACCTGCCAGCCGGAGCCCATGGACAGCGAGGACATGCTCTACCTGCTCTACACCAGCGGCACCACCGGCAAGCCCAAGGGCATTGTCCACACTACGGGTGGTTACCTGACCGGGACCTACGCCACCACCAGGTGGATTTTCGACCTCAAAGAAGACGATGTGTTCTGGTGCACCGCCGACATCGGCTGGGTTACCGGGCACAGCTACATCGTGTATGGCCCGCTGGCCAACGGCGCCACCTCGGTGATGTACGAGGGCTCGCCCGACTACCCGGGCCGGGACCGTTTCTGGTCAATAGTGGAAAAGTATGCCTGCACCATCCTCTACACCGCTCCCACCGCCATCCGTACCTTCATGCGCTGGGGTGAGGAACATCCCAGCAAGCACGATTTGTCCAGTCTGCGCCTGTTGGGATCGGTGGGCGAGCCGATCAATCCCGAGGCCTGGGTCTGGTACTGGCGGACCATCGGCGGCGGCCGTTGCCCGGTGGTGGATACCTGGTGGCAGACCGAGACCGGTTCAATTTTGATCACGCCCCTGCCGGGTATCACCACGCTGAAGCCCGGTTCGGCCACCCTCCCCTTCCCCGGAATTGAGGCCGATGTTCTGGACGAAGCCGGCAATTCGGTGGGACCGGGGGGCGGTGGATATCTGGTACTCACCAGACCCTGGCCGGCCATGTTGCGTAACATCTACGGCGACCCGGGACGCTTCAAAGAGCAGTACTGGTCCAGGTACCCCAATATCTACTTCACCGGCGACGGGGCCAAGATCGACCAGGACGGTTATTTTTGGCTGCTGGGCCGGGTCGACGATGTGATCAATGTGGCGGCCCATCGGGTCAGCACCATGGAAATTGAGAGCGCGCTGGTGGACAATGCTAATGTGGCCGAGGCCGCCTGCATCGGCCGCTCTGATGAGATCAAGGGCCAGGCGATCGTCGCCTTCGTGACCATCAAGGAAAAAGTGGTGGCGTCGGACCAGTTGATCGCCGAGTTGAAACAGCACGTTGCCACTAAAATCGGCTCCATCTGCCGTCCCGACGACATCTACTTTGCCGCCGAACTGCCCAAGACCCGCAGCGGCAAGATCATGCGCCGCTTGCTGCGGGACGTGGCCGAGGGCCGGGCCCTGGGTGATACCACGACGCTGGCTGACCCGGCGGTGGTGCAGTCCCTCAAGGAGCAGTATGGCGACGAGGAGTAGCCGGACGGCTAGAAAACTTGGTATCAGGCATTACTGGCCCTCCTCCGCCGGCAGCACCTGACAGGGTGCTGAAACCGGGGAGTCCAGAGGGGTGAAGCCCCTTTGGCCGGGGTCTGGGGGTGTCCCCCAGATACAATTTCTACCCCCTTCCTGGTCAGGAAGGGGGTAGGGGGATGGTCGAAAACGGTTTTTCATCAACCTGCTAAAGACAATAATTCCAGCCAGTAGACTTATTTGTAGACTTATTTAATGAAACTATCGATGGCCGCCGGACTTGGCGCTCTGGTCACCCTGCTGGCCGTGTCGGTACTGGCTGACGATCCCCTTGGGATGTTGCGGACTGGGCAGCGCTGGGTTGCGGGTGAGCCCGTTGGGTCCAGCCGGCTGGGGGATGCGCCGCCGGAGCGAGTCCAACTGGGCCCGAAACCTGCTATTCCCAGTCCGTCCCCAATCCCGGGGGCCAGCAGTAAGCCACCGGCTACCGCCCCCGGGTCAAATATCCAGAGTTCGGGAGACGAGGCGGCATCCGCCCGGAAAATGGAGGACCTGGTACATCAGTCAATCAATCAGCAGAGACAGGACCATGGACTGGGCCCGCTGGCGTACGACATCGGTCTGGCCGACATCGCCCGCAATCACAGCGCCGATATGGCCGAGCTGGATTACTTCGCCCACCAAAACCCCGCCGGAGAGGAGCCCACCGACCGGGGTGTTCGACAAGGCTACGACTGCCGAAAAGAATACGGGACACACTACACCTATGGTATCGCCGAGAACCTTTTCCAGGGCTGGCTCTATTCATCGATCACCTACCTGGGTCTCACCGAGCATAAGAATTGGAAGTCGACCCGGGAGATTGTTGAGGACGCAGTAACAGGCTGGATGAACAGCCCCGGACACCGGGCGAACATACTGAATGAGGCCTACGGCCTGGAAGGTATCGGCATCGTCATCGCGGCCAACGACAAAGTGTATGTGACCCAGAACTTCTGCTGACCTTCTGTCGCCGGGTGGTTGTTCCTCCCGCTCCGCTCCAGTTTGCTGGGTGACATCGGAGCAAACCCCGCCCGGCCGCTGGTCTTCTCGTTGTCCCTCCCCACCGCCACTGGTATACTTGGCTGTGCCGGATAAATTGAGAGTAACCGGTTCAGCTAATCAGCAAGTTAACCGGGCTAAAATACTGGCTAATATACTGCCTAATATAATGAAATTCGAAACAGTAATTGGTCTGGAAGTCCACGTGCAGCTCCAGACCAGGAGCAAAATGTTCTGCTCCTGTCCCGCCGATTACCAGGCTGCGCCGGTCAACAGCAACGTCTGTCCGGTTTGCCTGGGATTGCCGGGAACCCTGCCGGTGATTAACCGGAAGGCGGTGGAGTACACCATCACCACCGGTCTGGCCCTCAACTGCCGGATTCCGGAATACTCCAAGTTTGACCGCAAGAACTACCCCTACCCCGACCTGATGAAGGGCTATCAGATCTCCCAGTTCGACCTGCCGCTGGCCGTCGATGGTTCGCTGGATATCGAGGTTGAGGGCCAGACCCGGCGGGTTGGTATCGAGCGGGTACACCTGGAAGAGGACGTGGCCAAGCTCCAGCACGTTAACCCTGCTGACGGCGCTTCCCCCTACAGTCTGGTGGACGTCAACCGCTCCGGCACCCCACTGATGGAGATCGTCAGCAGGCCGGACATGCGCTCCCCAGAGGAGGCCCGCGCTTACCTGACCACCCTGCATTCGGTGGTGCAGTACCTGGGTGTCTCGGCGGCCAACCTGCAGGAAGGCAACTTCCGTTGTGACGCCAACGTCAGCATCCGCCCGGAAGGGGCTAACGAGTATGGCACGCGCACCGAAGTCAAGAACATGAACAGTTTTCGGTCGGTCTATCTGGCCCTGAATTACGAGGTCGAACGACAGCGGAGGATCGTCGAGGACGGCGGCCAGGTGGTGCAGGAAACCCGGGGTTGGGTGGACGAACGCAATGTGACCGTCTCCCAGCGCAGCAAGGAGCACGCCCACGACTACCGTTACTTCCCGGAGCCGGACCTGCCGCCCCTGGTGATCGATCCGGCCTGGGTCGAACGGATTCGCAGTAAACTCCCTGAGTTAGCCCCGCAGCGCAAGCACCGGTTCATGGCGCAACACGGCCTCTCGGAGTACGACGCCCGGCTGCTGACCAACTCCAGAGCGCTGGCCGATTTCTACGAATGTGCGCTGGGCCGGAAACAACTGGATGGCAATGCCCTGGAGTCCTATGCCAAGAACGTCAGTAACTGGATGTTGGGCGACCTCAGCCGCTTGATGAACCAGGCGGGCCAGGATATCACTGAGACGAAGGTGACACCGGACCGTCTGGTGGAACTGATCGACCTGATCGAATCCGGCGTCCTGAGCGTCACCATGGCCAAGAGCGTGTTGGAAGCAGCTTTCACCAGCGGCGATGCTCCGGGTAAAATAGTTCTAGAAAAGGGCTACCGCCAGATCAGCGACACCTCGGTGGTGGAATCGGCGGTGGCCGACGCCTTCCAGGGAAACCCCAGGGCGGTGGCGGACTACCAGAGGGGTAAGGAGTCGGCGGCCGGGTTCCTGGTCGGTCAGGTGATGAAGCTAACCAGAGGCCAGGCAAAACCCGACCTGGTCCAGAGATTGGTCCGGGAAAGATTGGAATTCTCCAAAAATGTTTGAGGTGTAAATGCCCTTTCTCAACGTGGCCCAGATCATCGTGTCGGTAGTCCTGGTGTTAGTTATGTTGTCTCAGGTCAAGGAGAGCGGGGCCGGACTCTTCGGTAGCGCCCAGGCCTCGGGCCGCACCAGGCGGGGACTGGAAAAGACGCTGTTTCAGTTCACCATCGTGCTGTCGGTGGTCTTTCTGGCAGTGTCGATTGTCAGTGTCCGGCTGGCCTAGCAATTAACCGGTCGGCCCGGTAATCAAGTTGAAAAGGTTTCAGTTACGGTGGCAATGACCGTCCACCCGCCAATCGTCCTCACCACCGACTTCGGCCAGTCCGACTCCTACGTGGGGGTGATGAAGGGCGTAATCTCGAGCATCAATCCCCGGGCTTCAGTTATCGACTTGACCCACCTGGTCCAACCCCAGAACGTCCAGCAGGCCGCCTTCATCCTGGGTACCAGCCATAACTTCTTCCCCAAGGACTCCATTCACGTGGTGGTGGTTGACCCGGGGGTGGGCACCGACCGCAAAGCAGTCCTGCTGGTTACGCCCACCGCCCGGTTTCTGGCTCCGGACAACGGAGTCCTGAGCTATGTTGTCGCGGAGCACTGCGACCCTGGACTGGAGGCCGCCGGCGTGGTGCCGGTCCCGCTGCAATGTGCCGCCTACCGGTTGACCAACCCGGACTACTGGCTCCACCCGGTCAGCAATACTTTCCACGGGCGGGACCTGTTCGCTCCCGCCGCGGCCCATCTGTCCCTGGGCGTCCGGCCGGGGTTAATGGGCGAGCTGCTGTCGGAACTGGTCTGGCGGCCACCGCCAAAACCGACATCCGAAGGCAACCGCATCACCGGTGAAGTGATTTACGCCGACCATTTCGGTAACCTGATTACCAACATCCGCCAATCAAACATCCGCCAATCGCTGCTGGGCGGTCCGGCCAGGGTGACGGTTGAGATCACCGGCCACCGCATTGATGGCTTGAGCCGTACCTTCCACGACAACTCGGAGTCAACCTCCGTCGGACCCCTGGCCTTGCTGGGCAGCAACGGCTATCTGGAGATTGCAATTCCCGACGGCAGCGCCCAGGAACTGCTGGGGGTCCGAGCCGGCGAGACGGTACTCGTGATCCTAGATCCTCCATTTTAGGGGTGTCTAGTGGAAAGCCGTGGTTTCTTTCCCCATCGGACGCTAACCGCTCCGGAGTCCGCGGGGTAGGAGATGCACCACATCCCCTTCTGACCTATTGGAGGCCATCATGAATGAAGGCGGTGCCGGTAGACCAAAGCTCTTGACAACCGCTTGCCTGATGCTACCATTGGGGGCATCGGCCAGCGATTGCTATCGGGGGAACGTCATGGATTTGGATCGGAAAACGCTGCTGAATCTATACCAGACGATGACCACCATCCGCCATTTTGAGGAGCGGGGCATTCCCGAAACCGGTCAGCGGCAGATGTCGGCATCAGTGCATTCTTCAGCCGGTCAGGAAGCGGTGCCCACCGGGGTCTGCGCGCACCTCACCGTTGAGGACTACATCGCCAGCACCCATCGCGGCCACGGCCACTGCATCGCCAAGGGAGTTGACCCAAGGCTGATGATGGCCGAGTTATTCGGTCGCGCCACCGGCACCAATCGGGGCAAGGGTGGTTCGATGCATATCGCCGACATGAGCCGGGGCATGTTGGGCACCAACGGCGTCGTGGCGGCCAGCGTCCCCCTGGCATTGGGGGCCGCCCTGACCTCCAAGCTGCGCAAACTGGGCCGAGTCGCGGTGGCCTTCTTTGGCGATGGCGGGGCCAATCAAGGGGTGCTCCACGAGAGCATGAACCTGGCGTCGGTGTGGAAGCTACCGGTTATTTTCTGCTGTGAAAACAACGGCTATGCCGAGTCCACCCCGGTGGAGTATGGACTCTCGGTGGCCAACGTCGCCGACCGGGCGGCGGGATACGACATGCCCGGATTTACCGTCGATGGCATGGATGTGTTTGCCGTCTACGAATCGGCCGGACTGGCGGTGGCCCGTGCCCGAGCTGGCGAAGGTCCCACCTTGCTGGAGTGCCGCACCTACCGCTTTTACGGCCACACCGTCTTCGACAATCCTCTGACCTATCGCACCAGAGAAGAGGAGGCAATATGGCGCGCCCGCGATCCGTTGAAACAATTCCGCCAGCGGGTTTTGCCCGAAGGTATCATCTCCGCGGACGAATTGGACCGCCTGGACCAAGAAGCCGAAGACCTGATGGAAGAGGCCATCCGCTTCGCTGACGCCAGCCCGATGCCTGAACCTGGCGAGCTATATGAGGACGTGTATGTGGACTATCCGCTGGATATGCTGCGGCGGGGTATCAATATGGCCAGTTAATGATGGTCGATCAATGATGGCCGGGTAATGATGGCAGGATAATGCCGCCCTGAATTTTCAGTGGGCAGGATTGCTGGTGTTCCGGGCGGACCCCATTGCCGGACATCTTTGAAGCCTGGACATCCTTGAGCCGGAGGAGCATATTGTGGCCACAACTATGGTGCCGATGACCAGTGCCGTTGCCCGGGAAATCCTGTATCGTGAAGCCATCAACGAAGCTTTACGCCAGGAGATGGTGCGGGACGAGACGGTCATTATCATGGGTGAGGAGATCGCCGGTGGAGCGGGCCGCCAGCACCTGGGTATCGTCGATGCCTGGGGCGGCCCCTTCCGGACCACGGTGGGTTTGATCCAGCAGTTCGGAAATGAGCGGGTATTGGACACCCCATTATCCGAGGCGGCCTTCGTCGGTACGGCCATCGGCGCGGCCTCCACCGGGATGC
>DASTLM010000418.1:0-2946 GCA_035714945.1 Dehalococcoidia bacterium
AAGCTGTTCTTCATCATGAACATACTCCCGCTTGGTATACTCTATGCCCCGGCGGATCATGATCATCTCTTGCATCATTCCAATCAGGAAGGCACCTGACCCGACGGCCGGGTCACATACTCGAACCAACTCTAGGGCGGAAATTAGGCGTTCCTCCAGTTCGGGAGGTAGCGGCTGGAGGCAATCCTCTTTCTCCGTGACCTGCTTCCGAAGCCAGTCCAAGGTCTCTTGAGTGGCCCCGGTCTGGTCCCGGAGGTAACCGTCCAAGGCCTGGCGGCACATATATTGGACAATCTCCCGTGGAGTGTAGTAGGTGCCGGTGTCGTGGCGGGCGTCACCTTGATATAGGTTTTCGAACACGCGACCCAGCAATTCCGGGTCGGGGTCAACCGACTGGTCGTCAGGAGTGGACTCCCTTGTGGTAAAGCGATAGCCGCCTAAAAGGCTCAAAACCGTGTGAGGTTGATTCGGGTCAGTATCAGGGTCAAAGATATCATCGGGGAGAGAAACTTCTCCCCCGCGGCCAACCTCATCCTCCAAACGGTTCTCGCGGAAAAGGCCACCGTTGAGATACGGGGTGTAACCCAGGAGATCCCGGATGGCTTCGCCGGGGGCACTGTTGGACATGCCCTCGAAGAACAAGGGAACTAATAGGCCTCGGTAATACTCAGGAATCGGGGATTGTTGCCGCTTTTTCCAAAGGCCGATCAGGTAGTCCTTGGGGCCCTGAGCGTGCGGCTCGCCCAACCACTGCTTGGACTGGAGGAACCACAGGAAGAGCATCCGTCCCATCTGCCGGGTGGACCAGGCTTTCGCTTCCTCTTCCTTCCACTTGCCGATAACGGAATGATCCTTATTATGGAGCAGCAGGGCGTCGGCCATGCGGTCCCGCACCTTGATATATTCCTGATAGAATCTGGTGGTGACCCGCTCAACGCTGAATACTTGCTGCCAGCGCAGGGAAACATCCAGCAAAGGCATGCCGGGTTGGAGTGCCAACTTCCTGAGCAGGTCTCGGTGGAATCGGTTGGGAGTGTTCAGGTCTACCAGCGCCCGAACGCTGGTGACAGCTGCGCCGGAATCTGAGGATTTACCCACGGCCCCTGCCACCCTAGGCATGACGAACTCAGCCTCTTGGCGATAGGAACGCTGGAGTTCGTTTGGCACCAGGATTACTATGGATCGGGCGTCGGAGACTTGTTCAACCAGTGCCCGAGCAACACGCCGACGGGGGCGGTCCCGATCGGTGGAACGTTTGCCCCACTCGGAGAGTACCGCTATCCACAACCCAACTGTTCCGGTTTTAGCGTCATAACTTCCAATTCGATATAGTTCCTTAACCCCAAACCAGTCCGACCGCTGGACGAAAAATAGTTTCAGGTTTCCCAGCTGAGGCCCTGCGAGTTGGTCTTCAGGAGATTGGATGGGGTGGAAGCCTAGAAAAGAGGCAAGGGATGCGGATTTTTGCGGGTCACCCCCAAACTGGCTGAGTGCACTGGATACCTCAATTAGCTCCACCATTAGGTCTCCCAAATCAGATTATTCGGGTGACCTTGAAGTGGACGTCGGAAATTGGGAGGTGACGCCAATGACCCGTGTATCCTATTGAAAGCGAAACGGTGGGCTATCTGGAGAGTGTGATCACCTAGTTAGATTTGGGGATAATCGAAGCTGTTTGAGGGGAAAGAGCTAGACAGGGGTTAGGAAGTTGAACAGGAGGTGCTTTTTATTACACTGATTCAGCTAGTCCGTCGATGTCGGGCCACACTACCAAAACCAAGTCTCTCTGGAGAGGCCTTCCTGGAGCTTTAGCCATCTATGCGGACAACGACTCCCATTTTGGTGCTGGCCATCTGGCCCATCTCCACCTGGCACATTTCCAGACCATTAGGCGTATAATGACGATGGTTTCCCCGGTCCCCTGAGGCTACAAGAGGCTTGCCATGAAGTGTCCCATTGAGGGATGGGAAGCCGTGGGGAAGGCTGAGCATGTCCACCGAGCCCGCATCAATTACGGCTGAATTTCCAGCATCCACCGGGTTTGTGGGTCGCCGCCAGGAACTGGGGGCGCTGCGGTCGGCCCTGACAGAGGCCCTGTCGGGCCAGGGCCGGCTGGTAATGCTGGCGGGGGAGCCGGGCATCGGCAAGACCCGCACCGCCCAGGAGTTAGCAAGCTACGCTCAAGAGTCTGGCACTCAGGTCCTATGGGGCCGCTGTTACGAAGAGCAGGGAACGCCTCCCTACTGGCCCTGGGTCCAGGCCTTGCGTCCCTACGTGCGAGAACTGGATGCCGAGCAATTAAGGTCACAAATGGGCGAGGGCGCCAGCGACATCGCCGAATTCCTGCCCTACGTGAAGTCCAAATTGCCCGGCCTGCCTCCTTCCCCGCCACTGGACAGCCCAGAGTATGCCCGCTTCCGGCTCTTTGATTCCATCACCACTTTCCTAAGGTCTGTAGCTCAGGCCCAACCTCTGGTCATTGTCCTGGACGACCTGCACTGGGCTGACCAGCCGTCCTTGCTACTGCTGCAATTTGTAGCCACTGAGATGAGTGACAGCCGCCTGCTGATAATAGGGTGCTACCGGGACGTGGAGCTTTCCCGCCTGCACCCCCTTTCGGAGACCTTGGCCCAGCTTTCCCGGGAATCGCTGTTCCGCAGGGTGGTCCTGCGGGGGTTGAGCCAAGAGGACACCAGCAGGTTCGTGGAAGTCACTGCCGGCGTAACGCCGGAGCCGTCGCTGGTGCGGACTATTCATGCCCACGCTGAAGGAAACCCCTTCTTTATGACCGAGGTAATCCATCTGCTTCAAGAACAGGAAGACCTGTCAAGAGACCAGGTAGGTGGGTCTCAAAGCATTAGAATCCCGGAAGGTGTGCGTGAGGTCATTGGGCGAAGGTTGAACCGGCTCTCTCCTGAGTGCAACGAGGCACTGAGGGTGGCTTCG
>DASTLM010000419.1:0-3141 GCA_035714945.1 Dehalococcoidia bacterium
ATGCGCGCCAAGGTCCAGGAAGGAATTGACCAGCTTGCGCGGGGTGAATATACCGAATACACCGAAGAAACCCTCCACGAGTTGTTTGAAGATGTAAAGCGCCGTGGCCGTGGCCGGAGGGGTGCCCCCGAAACGCCCGTCCAGGCTGATGCCAGGCTATTCCCTCTCCCGCGCCGCAGTGGCGGACCTTGACGGGCCCCCACCTGGCATTAGCGGCTAGACCCGGCAAAGCCCGCCGGTGTTACAATTGCGATCATCACCACCGAACCCAACGCGCTGGTCCGGCCCATCCATGACGGATGCCGCTGATCGTCGTCGCCATTGCTGATGGGCGGGCCGGGATAAGAGACCTGTTGAGCCGCACAATACGATGGAAAGTGAGCTGGGTCTGGTACCCGGCGGCGTTAATTCTGCCGGTCTTCCTGGTCATCGTTGCCGCATCACTGAATATCCTGCTGGGTACAAACCCGCTAAACACGGACCATCTGGCGAACTGGCCGGAGGTATGCTTCACCTTCGCCTTTGTATTTGTCGTTATCGCGCTGGGGGAGGAGCCTGGGTTTCGCGGGTTCGCCTTGTCACGCTTGCAGGTCAGCAGAACAGCCCTCGAAGCCGCTTTGACCGTTTCAGTCATTGGAGCGATCTGGCATGTGCCGCTCTTCCTGACCGGTGATAGCCCCTGGTCGAACATTATCATCATTGTCGCGGGATACATTCTATTCACCTGGCTATTCAACAACTCCAGGGGCAGCGTGCTGATCGCAATGTTGCTCCACACTTCGCTGGGTGTTATTGGCCCGGAGATAATCGCCCCCATATTTACCGGCGCGGACCTTGCCAGGTATTCATGGCTGCTGGCCGGTGGCTTTGCTATTGCGGCCCTGGTGGTGGTCGTCCTGTTTGGACCCAGGACCCTGACCAGGAAAAGTACCGGATTGCAGGATGCGATCGGGACAGTAGCCGGGCGCGAAACGGCTCTGGGCGGCGCCAGCTTGACACAAATATCACGGGTGTCATGACACCCGTCCAGTTTGAATTGGAACCTGCAGTCCTGGTCTGCTTGCATGATTCTTGAGCCCTGATCGCTCCGGAGCGCGTCAGGAGTTGCGGTAAGTCAGGCCAGGAAGGGTCCTTGTTCAGACCTGGGGCTCCAGGGGCCGGATCGCCAGGCGGAACCCGAGACCATGCAGGATGGTGTCCAGCGTTTCCAGCCTGGGGTTGCCTTTCCCGGACAGCGCCCGGTAGAGGTGCTCCCGATTCAGCTGGGTGCGTTCGGCCAGTTTAGTGAAGCCTCCCTGGGCCTCGGCGACGTGGCGCAGCGCCATCAAGAACGCCTCGGTGTTTCGGTCCTGCTCGTATTCCTCAAGGGCAACTTCCAGGTACGCCTCGGCCTCTACCGGGTCTTTCAAGTCCTCGATCAACGCCTCTTTGAATCTTCGGTTCTTGGTCATGTCTGCCTCTGTCGGTACTCATTGAATTGAATAGAAGAAGAACCGCAACTCAAAAACGCTGTCTCCCATCGGCTCGCAATCGCCGAAGGTCCCTGACTCCTCGATTCTGGCGATCCGGTTCCGGATTCTCGCCCTGGCCTTGGCGTCCTTCAAGGAGTAAAGCCATTCCGAGAAGGGTTCCCTGCCCTGAGCGTTGCGGTATATCTCTACGGAGCAGGGCTGCATCTCAAGGATTGAAGCTTAAAAGCTACAATACTGCGATCCTGACGTTCGCTTCGGGAGCGCCATACCCAGGATGACGGCCCATCAAGCCTGCCCGTCAGTGCATTTCTCACCCCAAAAGAAACGCCGGAGTTGATCGCTCCGGCGGGACCGGGCTTGCTTTAAAGGGGTGGGTGCCGACGGCGTAAACCGCGCCGGGCAGCTTAGAATTCCGTATCTATGTCACGGTTCCCATGAAGGATGCGGACAACTTCCACGCCTCCCCCAATGGAACGATAGAAGATGATGTAATCTCCCAGCGGAAAACTGCGCAACCCCGCCGCCAACTCCTCACGGCCCCGGCCTATCCGGGGGTTGCTGACCAGCGTCTGATGACAGGTGCGGTAAATGCGTGCTACAAAGCGGTCTGCGTTCCGAGGGCTGTCCTGGGCGATATATAGCCAGATTTCATCAAGGTCGGCTTCCGCCGAAGGCAGAATGATTGCTGGAGACATTACTCGGGAGCTTGGCGCTCGGCCAGGCGTTCACGTCCACGTCTCTTAATGTCCTGCACCACTGATTCATCGAACTGACGGCCCGGTCCGCTGGCCAGTCCTTCCTCGATGTCCTTGCGCAGGGCTGCCAGCTTCCGATCACGCTCATCCAGCAGCCGGAGAGCCGTATCAATCACCTCCTCAGGGGACCGGTAGAGGCCAGATTCGATCTTCCGCTTTATCAGCGCTTCCTGCTGTGGGTTCAATGGAACGTTCATGGGTCTTCCCTGGGTTCACTTGCTGGTCTCTACACTAATGCCAAACGAGCGGAAAGGCAAGCTGCTTCACGCCGGAGAGATGGTGGCATAACCCACCTGCATGGCGCCAGGGAACCCTCTCCGCCCCGGCGACCGAGGGGCTGGCCGGTCGAAGCGAGGCCCAAGGTGACTGGCAGGTGCCAATGCGTGGGCTTCTTTAATTTTGGGCGCAATCTTTCACAAGTCCTGCCAATGAGTAAATGCTCCTATTACACACCGGACACATTCCACCCCGGACACTCGGCTCAAATCAGACTTCCTTATCAAGTTGCCATCTGTCAATAAAATGGTGCTGGAGGTTAGAAGAAAAAGACCACCCCTTCAGGTGGTCTCGTCGTGCTGAATTGTCGTAAAACTTTTTTCAACTGGTCGGGGCGGTCGGATTTGAACCGACGACCCCCTACACCCCATGCAGGTGCGCTACCGGGCTGCGCCACGCCCCGACGCCAGTAGAATAGCATACCCGCCCGCCAGCGACAAGTGGGTTTTTGGCCTAGTCTTCCTTGAGGGCCGGAATCACCCGGGTGCCCAGCAGTTCAATGGAGCGCATGACCGCCTCATGGGGCATATCGCCCTCGTTGCCGTAGAGCAGCAGGTAGCCGGGGTCCAGGGTTTCCCGGACATAGCGCAACTTTTTGATCACGGTTTCCGGACTGCCGACAATAATGTTGTGGGCTT
>DASTLM010000420.1:0-21309 GCA_035714945.1 Dehalococcoidia bacterium
AGTTGCGCAGAGGATCAGAGACCGCCAGCTTTCCCCGGAAACCCTGGTCCGCTCGCTGCTGAGCCGTATCGACGCACTGGATGAAACCTTGCGGGCATGGGTGACCATAAACCGGGAGGAGGTGCTGACTACCGCCCGCCAGAAGGAACGGGACCTGGATGTCGGGAATAAGGCAGGTATCCTCCACGGGGTCCCAGTGGGCCTGAAGGACATCTTCTACAGCGCTGGAATGAAGACCACCGCCTGCTCCAGGATATTCGCCGACTTCGTGCCTGAATACGACGCTACATCCGTGGTCAAATTGAAAGAAGCCGGCGCGATAATATTGGGGAAGGCAGTCACCACCGAATTCGCCACTGCTGATCCTTCTCCCACCCGTAATCCCTGGAACCGGGCCCACACTCCGGGTGGCTCAAGCAGCGGATCCGCGGTAGCGGTGGCCGTTGGCATGGTACCTGCGGCTCTGGGTTCCCAGACGGGCGGATCGACCTGCCGTCCTGCCGCCTATAACGGAATCGTTGGTCTGAAGCCGACCTACGGGCGGATCAGCCGATATGGAGTAATCCCGGTTAGTTGGTCCCTGGACACCGTGGGAATCCTGGTCCGCACCGTCGATGATGCTGCTGTAATGCTACAAGCTATGGCCGGACACGACGTCAAGGACCCCGGTTCTTCGACCCAGGCAGTACCTGACTACCTGGCCCAGATGAAAGAGTTCGATAGGGCCCCCAGAATCGGCGTCTTGCGGGACTTCTTCTTCGATGAGTCGGGCCAGGAAGTACGTAACCATACCGAATCCATGGTCCAAAAGCTGGCTCAGGCTGGGGCGGCAGTGGAAGAGACTCGCTTGCCCAGGAGTTTTGCGACGGCCCACAGCTGTCAACGCATTGTGATGAACGTGGAATGCGCCGCTTACCATCAGGAGTTCTTCTCCAGTAGAGCCGATGAATATGGGCCGAAACTTCGCGCCAGCATCGAAATGGGCATGCTGGTGCCTGGGGTAGAGTATCTCCAGGCCCAGCGACTTCGCCGGGAATTTCGCCGGGATATGATCGACCTGGCGAAAAGGTTTGACGTGCTGCTGACCCCCACTACACCGGAGATTGCCCCACGGGACCTGAACACCACTGGAGACGCCAGGTTTCAGGCGCCCTGGACTTCCAGCGGGTTGCCGACGGTCACCATTCCCACTGGTTTGAGCCAGGCTGGGCTGCCTCTGGCGGTCCAACTTGCCGCGTTGCCCTTTGAGGAGGGTAAATTGCTGGCGGCCGCCAGATGGTGCGAAGCGGTATGCGGAGCCGGTCTGGGGCCGCCGGACTTCAGCTAACCCGGTGCCAGTTGAGGGCAATTACTCATGATGGGACCAACCGGCAGCTTTTGCCGTATCCGGGCGACAAAAAGCCGGGGTGGCTAGCAATTGCTGACCTGACGCGAAACAACCGGTTGGCGTTGCATTACCCGACTTCAGGAGTGGTCTTGAAATCAAGGCCGGATGGCTCCGGATTACCCGTATGATCAAGAGGAGCAAAGGGATGGAAGTTGAAAAAAAGTTGAAAGCAATGGGACTGGAGCTACCTGCCCCGGCGCCGGCACCACCCGGTCGCGCCGGAGCAGTCAAAGTTGGCAACATTCTATTTGTCGGTGGTCACACTGCGGGTCCGACCCACGTCGGAAAATTGGGCGCCGGGTTCACCATTGAGCAGGGTTACGAAGGGGCACGGCAAGCCTGCCTCAACTGCCTGTCCGATGTAAAAGCAGTCATCGGCGACCTGGACAGGGTAAAGAGGGTGGCCAAGCTCCTGTGCATGGTCAACTCTGCCCCAGATTTTGGTCAGCAACCCCAGGTTGCCAACGGAGCAACCGACCTGCTCCGCCAGCTATACGGCGACGCTGGAGCTCATGCCAGGTCCGCCGTGGGTATGGCGGCGCTACCCAACGGTGCCTGCATTGAAATCGAGATGATTATCGAAGTTGAGGACTAACCCCTTTCCGGAGGCCCACCTGACATGCCAGACGCAACCATCAATCCGGCTCGTCTCAATCGCTCTTTGGATGAGCTGGGTCGCATCGGAGACACTCCTGACGGGATGCAACGGATGGCCTTTACGCCGGCCGACCTGGCCGGCCGGGAGTACACCATGTCCCTGATGCGTCGGGCAGGCATGGCAATCCGAGTTGACCCCGGGGGCAATATCATCGCCAGGAAAGCCGGGTCCGGGTCCGGCCTTCCGGCCATTGCCATGGGCTCCCATACCGACACCGTGCCCAACGGCGGAAAATATGATGGCGCTCTCGGGGTAATGGGGGCCATCGAAGTGGCGCAGGCCCTGGCCGACCAGAACCTCTCCCTGAAACATCCGGTGGAAGTTCTGGTATTTACCAACGAAGAGGGTACTCGATTTCACCGGTGGCTATTCGGCAGCCGCGCCATGGCCGGACTGCTGGAAGCCGATGACCTGACCGCGGTTGACGACGAGGGGGTACGCTTGAGTGCCCGACTGACCGACATTGGCGGCGATATGAGTCGGGTCCAGCAGGCGGGTCGCCGCCCGGACGAGTTGGCCGCGTATTTTGAGCTGCACATTGAGCAGGGCCCTTCCCTGCACCAGGGAGGCACACCGATTGGCGTGGTTACCGGCATAACGGGCCGGTGGGTATTCGGTGTCGAGATTACCGGAACCGCCAACCACGCCGGCACTACTCCAATGTCGGCCCGCCAGGACGCCCTGGTTAGCGCTTCCCGACTGGTTCTCGGGGTGCAGCACCTGGCATCTGGCCTGGAAATCTGTCGGGTCGGGACGGTGGGCAACCTGCAGATTTACCCCAACACGGTCAACGTTATACCCGGCCGGGTCAGCCTGGGAGTGGAGTTCCGGGACCTGGATATGGGAGCCCTTTCTGCCGCAGAAGAGGAGTTCCGCCGCCGGGCGGCCCAGATAGCCGAAGCTGATGGAGTCACCATCGCGGTCAAGCGCTTCGAAAATACTCAATCAGTTCCCATCAAGTCCCAGATGCAAGAATTGGTTGCCGCCGCCGCAGCCCGCACCGGGCTAGCCTACCAGCGGCTACCCAGCGGCGCGGGCCACGACGCCCAGGCGATGGCGGCCATCACCGACGCCGCCATGATCTTTGTCCCCAGCGTGGACGGTGTCAGCCACGCTCCTGGTGAATACTCCACACCGGAGGACTGCGCTAATGGAGCTCAGGTCCTGATGAATCTCCTCTTGTTGGCGGATGAAAGACTGTGAGCCGTAACCGTCGCCACGGTTTCGGGATCTCAACTTCGGCAATTTCACCGGTCAGGCCGGGCTCCATCTATATGGATTGGCGTCCCAGATTGTATCCCTCCCGAGCACGTCCCCAGCTTGCCTGCCTCTGGAGTACTTGCAATGGTTGGAGGCGAGGGGGACCCGGGCTGTGGGGTTGTCCCAGGTGTGGCGGTAACCTCCGGTGTGTCCGCCACCTCCCCGATCCCGGACCGGCCCAGGCCGATGGCGTCGGCAGTGGCCCTGGCCGCCGCTGCAATCTCGTGGGTCGTTATTCCCACTGCCACGTCTAGCCCGGGGATATGCCGGAGGCGCCCATAAGCGAACTGGCTCAACAGGCGTAGAGCGGGAAATGAGCCAATGGTGCGGCTTATCTGATGGGTCGATGCCACCAGCTCAGCGAGGACGTCTTCCCGCCTGGCTTCCCCCTCCTCCTTGATGGTAGTGAGGGCGTTAAGGGTAATCAGCCCGATTAAAGAGGCTAAGCTAAATAGCAGCGTAAACGATACCAGGTGCAGCGAGGGAAGCTGACTGTCTCCATTGGGGCTGATCCATTGGAAACCGATAACGATTTGATGGACGCTGAAATAGTCCGCCAGAAACCCGCCAACCAGCGGGCCCAGACCTGACCCCAGGCTGGTGACCAGAGAAAGTACCGCCAGATATGCGGTGGCTTTGTCCTGGGGGGAAAGCTTGATGCTGAGAATGCTGGCAGTCAGCGTGGTGCCGGCCGAGGCCGCGCCGGCAAACACCTGCAAGCCTACCAATAGAAACAGCACCAACGGGCTATCCGGCGCGAAGGTAACTGCAGCCCAGCCCTGAATCACCAGGATCTGCAACGACCCGCATATGGAGAGAATGGTCTTGCTGCCGAACCGGTCGGAGAAAGGCCCCCACAATCTCAGGAATATGATACCGGTCAACTGGCTCAACATATTGAGGCCCACCACCGACCATAAGGGCAGTCCCATCTGCCTGAGCATATAGATGGTAAAGAAGGGAAGGGCCAGACTGGTGGCGAAGTCCCAGAAAAACAGGAAGTTAAGCAGCTGCCGGAAGTTAACGTCCTGGAATGGCTCTTTGAGCAGGATACGCAACGAGAGGCGCCGCTCCTGCGCCGGCATCAAGGGTTCGGGCATGCGGGATATAAAGAACGGACTGGCCATCCCCAGCGAAAGGGCTCCCGCGATGAGAACCAGGCTGAACCCCAGTAGCTGATTTTCTGAAGAAGTAATCCCTTGCCAGTAATCTACGAAGAACGCGCCAGCCAGGCCAAAGACGATGGCGGCTGCACTGGACAGCGCCATCTGCTTGGAAAAAAACTCCCAAGAATCCCCTGGGGCACCAGGTCTTTCTCCCAACTGCTCCAGGCGCAGTTGGTAATCGCCGTCAGTACCCCTCGAAACGCCAGCAAAGCCAGCAGGAATGTTACTGACCACCGGCTGGGGCCGCCGAAAATAAGTGGGATCAGGGCAATCAAGACCCACATCGCCTGGGCCGGAATCCAGGAGGCCAGAACAATGGCCTTGCGTCGACGCAGATGCTCCACCAACAATACTACCGGAATCTGGAGAGGTTGGGTAATGAATGGAATGGCAGCCAGGATGCCCAACTGAAAGTTATTGGCCCCAAGGGCAATGGCCAGGGCAACCAGCAGCCCGCTGCTGATAACACGGAACAACGCCGTGGAGGCCATGCCTTCCCAAAGCATCATCCGGAGGCCGAGAGCACAGTCATGTTCCGACATTAGCGGTTTTGGCCGCAGTATCCCCAGGAGTGAGTCGAGTACCCGCAATTCGTCTATTACCTATACATAAAGGGGGGAAGATATAATAGGGGGAACGACAATACCAGGCCCTCCGATTCCCCGGGCGCAAGGGCGGAACCAGGCCGTCAAGCCATTGTCAGGTTAATGCCGACCGACGCCGAACCACACCAGCATATTGTCTCAGGCCCATGAACTGGAACGCAAGGGAGCGGGGCCGCAAGGTCGCACCACTTTGCCTGAACGTCGACAATACATTCGCTTTGAGCCATCGGTATCAGGACAACGGTACATACCCGGTTATTGTGACCGTCAACCACGGCGATGACGACGGCGATGACGGTGGAATGGGATGTGGCTAGACTGCGAAATAAAAGCATATGAGATAAATTAGAATATTAGTCTATACGATATTAATGCAGGGTATACTCTAACAATGTACATGTTGACACTGAGTAATGTATATGGTATGGTCTCATTCGTATAATTGTTGGCACATTATAAATTATAAAGTGTATACTGTTTTTTTGTGCTTACACATAAATTGAGGAGTAAGGACACCAAGGAGTATGGACACCAAGGAGTAAAGACACCAATGAAGGCACTGCGGATTAATATTCCAGGATTAATGGCATTCTTCCTTCTGGCGGTGGTCTTGGCCGCCTGTAGCGGATCAGGGGAGGACCGTCCTGGCAGTGTATCAGTTGACTCGGAGAGCGAGACCGTTTCTGTGTCCGGCATCGGGACCGGGACCGGCACGGGTACCGGCACAGGCACGCTCACGGGAACTGGGGTGAGCCCGGGCGAAATCAAGCCAAAACCGGCGGACGCCGTGGAGGTTAGGGTTTCATTGGGCGAGTGGGCGGTCATTCTAGATATTACTACCGTCAAAGCCGGGCCAGTCTATTTCTTTGCCGATAACATCGGACCCAACGACGCCCACGAAATGGTTGTGATACGAACCGATTTGGCCCCAGACCAACTGCCGGTGGTGGATGGCCGGGTGCCGGAGGACCAGGTGGACCTCATCGGCGAGATCGAGCCATTCAACCCGGGCACCCAGACCGCGGATACCTTTGATCTGGCACCGGGCAACTACGTACTGATCTGTAACATCGCCGAAGTGGAGGAAGGGGCGTTGGAGAGCCACTATCAGTTGGGTATGCGCACGCGACTGGTGGTAGAGGAGTCTACCTCCAGTGGTGAGATCTACACGCCGGTCAGCAACGTCGATGGCTACTTCAACTTCGGCCTGGACCTGCGCGACATCAAGGTGCTGATTGCCGCTGGCGATTGGGCTGGCGCTGCCGCCATCTACCAGAACGGCAAGGGCGTTGTCCGCGGTGACGGCACCTTGCGCTCCGTGCAGAGCCTGGCGACCTCGGATTCAGCGCTGGCGGTTTTCCCTAATCGCGAGCAGGTATACGGCAATGCGCAATTCCTGGATGTCCATATCCAGGCTGGTCTCACCGGCACCGGCAGAGGGGCTGGCCTGTCCAATGCGGCCCGTGGCCAGCTAGTGGACAAGGGCATCCAGGCGGTAATTTACGCCACGGCCCTCCAGGAGATTGAGTCCGCTCGCAACAGGACCGCCGAAGGCAATACTGACAATGCCACGGGCGCTCCTCATGCGGTAGATGAGGCCGCTGCGATTTATCTGGGTGCTAAAAATGAGGAGGGGGTACGCGCCTTCTCCCTGTCAGCCACGGCTCGAAACCGGGAGGGCAACTTTGGCTTGGAGGGAAAGCTGGATGTCC
This sequence comes from Dehalococcoidia bacterium, assembly GCA_035714945.1. GTDB lineage: Bacteria > Chloroflexota > Dehalococcoidia > Lucifugimonadales > UBA3495 > Casp-Chloro-G3. The sequence goes on from DASTLM010000420.1 coordinate 6,789, forward strand.
CTCTTCAGATGGAGTTTGTGGCCTTGCAGCGAGCGGCCCAATCTGGCGACTCCGCGGCTTTTGAAGTTGCCGAGGCCAGAGTGCGTGGGTATCTGAATTCTATTTTCTATCTGGCTACCCTTCGCTACCCCAAGAGTACGCTGGATGCGGCGGTAACCGACCGTCCTACGCCAATGGCCGAAGGCTGGGCCTTCTTTCAGGCCATACGCGCTACCGTCGCCCAGGCATCGCCTCAAACAGCAGACCGGATCAACGAGTTGCTTGGCAGCGACCCCGGGTCGGTACCCGACACCATAGTCACCGAGGTGTACCAGGGCTTGAACTCCCCTCCAGTTCTGGAGACCTTGGGAATCCCTTCGGAACTCCAGGTGAAATAGCATGAGTCCATTTAATCAACTGGGGAGATTGCGCTGGACCGGCTGGCTCGTGGCAGCCCTCTGCGCTTCGAGCGTCGCGGGTTGTAGTAACGCCGGTAATGAAGAGCTGATTATCTACTCTAGCCGCACCAGCAGCCTGGTCCAGCCACTTCTTGAGCAGTACGCGGAGCAGACCGGGGTGGACATTCGCGTGCGATATGCCACCACCGCCAGCATTGTGGCCACACTCCTCGAAGAAGCGCAAAATTCCCCAGCTGACGTGGTCTATTTTGCGGAGCCCAGTGGTTGGGGGGTGCTTTCGGAAGCGGGTATGTTATCTCGGCTACCCGAGGGCCTGCTGAAAAAAGTGGACGGCCGCTTCCGTTCCTCCAGGGGCGAGTGGGTGGGCACTTCGGGCCGGTCCAAGGTGGTGGTTTACAACACCGAGAACGTCGTCCCGGAGCGGGACTTGCCCCAATCCGTCATGGATTTTACCGATCCCAAGTGGAAAGACCGCATTGGTTGGGCGCCAACCCACGGCGAGTGGCAGATTACGTTGACGGCGATCCGTTTGCTCAAAGGTGAAGACGCCGCGGGCTCCTGGCTGGAGGGCATCAAGGCCAACAACCCCAAGAGTTATCCTAACCTGATCAGCATTGTGCAGGCGGTGGCCAGCGGGGAAGTGGACGTGGGGTTTGTGAACCACTATTATGTGCCACGCTTGATCGACGAACAGGGAGAAGGTTTGAAGGCAAGGAACTACTATTTGAAGAATGGTGATCCTGGTGCGGTAGTTGACGTGGCTGGTATCGCCATTCTTCAGTCCAGCGATTCCAGTAAAGCTGCGGAAGATTTTATAAAATTCATGCTGGACGTCCCGGCTCAGCAATACTTCGCTGAAGAGACCCATGAATACCCGGTTAGTGCCGGTGTACCGCCAGCCGGGGATCTGCCTCCTCTGAGTTCCCTGGGCCCGCCTGGCATAGACTTGGGCCAGTCGGAGCTGGAGAGTACCATAAGGCTGCTCCGGGAGGCGGGAGTAATCCCGTAAGCGAAGAGCCTTTCCATCCGCTGACCACCCAGAGTTTGCTCCAGGACGGCGACCTGGACCTTAGACAATAGATTGAAATCTACCCTGAGGTCCATGCTGGCACCCAGACTGATTACCGGCGCGGAGGTAATAACATGGATAGCCCGAGTTCAGAGCGCTGCTCGGATAGTGAAATAGCCATTCTTGGCGGGGGGCCGGCCGGACTGGCCTGTGGCTGGGCGCTGGAAGAACTGGGCCGTCGGGACTACAATATTTTCGAGAAATCTTTGGTACATGGCGGTAACGCCAGGACGGTCCAATTCAGGGACTTTCGGTACGATACTGGACCGCACCGGTTCCACGCCCGAGACCCGGAAGCCACCCGCCGCATTTGCGAGTTGATGGGGCCTGACCTCCACCAGGTCAATGCCCCGGCACGCATCTACTGGCGAGGGCGCTTCGTTGACTTCCCGTTGCGGCCTGGGCAAATCCTGAGGAATGGCGGACTGGGTTTCGCGGTCCGGGCGGCTACTGATCTGGTCAAGTCCCGCCTGATGGCACGAAACAACGGCCCTCCCCAGGACTTTTCCGCCTACGCCAACGGCCGGTTCGGCAAGACCATAGCCGACACTTTTCTGATCCCCTTTTCCCAGCGGCTGTGGGGACTGCCAGGCCATGAGCTCTCGGCAGACATCGCCGGGCGCCGCCTTCCGGGCTTCTCGGTGACCGGGATCATCAAAGAAGCCCTCGCCGGTTCCCAGAAGTCCGACCACCTGGAAGGATGCTTCCTCTACCCCCGCCTGGGCTACGGACAGATAGCCGACAAAATGGCAGGCCGCCTGTCCTCCGGGAGGCTACGCTATAACCACCGGGCGGTAAGCATCGAGACCCGGGGAGACCAGGTTGTCAGCGTAGGCGTGAAGGCCGATGGGCAAGTACGCCAGATCCGGCCCCAGACCGCAATCAACACGCTGCCCATATCTATGGTGGCCCGGATGATGGATCCCCCAGCGCCGGAGGAGGTCCTGAAGGCGGCTGCCCGGCTTCGATTTCGGAATGTGGTGTTGGTTACCCTGTTCATTGACCAGGAATCGGTCAGCGACGCGGCAGCTACCTATTTCCAGAACCCCAAATACAACTTCACCCGAGCCCACGAGCCTCGTAACCGCAGCCGCGCGATGAGTCCTGAGGGCCAGACATCGCTGGTGGTTGAGTTTCCATGCTTCCCGACTGACGAGATATGGGACTGGGATGAGGACCGGCTGGTTGATGGGCTGGTCCAGCATCTGGAGGCGATGGGCCTGCTCCGGGAGTCCCGCGTCTTCGCCAGCGACGTCAACCGTCTGGACCACGCCTACCCAGTATACTCCAGGGACTACAAAGCCTGGTCCCAGGCCGTGTTGTCTCACCTGCGGCAGTTCAAAAACCTGTGGACTTTGGGGCGCAGCGGCAGCTTCTTCTACGGGCACGTGCATGACTTCGTCACTGATGCCTTCGGAATCGCCCGGGCAGTTGACCGATACATCGATCAAGAGACCGGAATAACGGTATAAATTATGGGGTAAGGCCGGTTAATAGCTATGGGGAAAGTAACAGCAGTCCGTCATGCTTTCTCTACGGGGTGGGCGATGTGGTGGTTCTCTTGGCAGCCGTCGGTGGAACTCTCCAGTTGAATTGTTACGTGACTTATGCCGAACTCTTTGTCGGCGATCTCCCGCAGGTGCTGGAGCATGTGGTCGGGGCTAGCTATCGCCGACAAATCAGCAGTGACGTGGGCGCTGAGGACCTCATACCCGCTGGTGATAGACCAGGCGTGGATGTCGTGGACGCCGGTGACTCCCTCAACTCCTTCGAAGCATTGGCACAGGTGCTGCAAGTCCAGGCTGGCCGGGGTCCCTTCCATCAGGACGTGTAGCACCTTCCACAGGAGGCGCCCGGAACTGAGCAGAATCAGCACACCGATGATGCCTCCAAATATGGGGTCGACGATGTACCAGCTAAGGGTGATTATCAGCAGGCCTCCCGCCACCACAGCGATGGAGCCCAGCAGGTCCCCCAGCACGTGCAGAAAGGCGCCCTCTACGTTCAGGCTCTCGCCAATGGAGCGATGGAGCACCCAGGCGGCGGCCACGTTGACCAGAAGCCCCACAAAGCCAATGCTGAGCATCAGGGTCCCCTGCACCTCTGGCGGGCTCACCAACCGGCGGTAGGCCTCAAAGAAGATCCAGGCGGCGACCAGCCACAAACTCAAAGCGTTGAGGAAGGCGGCCAGTATCTCAGTGCGGTGGAAACCGAAGGTGCGCCGGAAGGACATTGGCCGGGCGGTGACCCACATCGCCAGCAAGGCCAGCCCGATGGATGCCGAGTCGGTGACCATGTGGCCGGCGTCGGCTAGCAGAGCCAGGCTGTTGGCCAGCAGCCCGCCAACAACCTCCGCAAACATGTAGCTGCTGACCAGGGCGAAAGCAATCCACAGGCCGCGCCGGCTGGCGGTGCGAAGGTCGTGCTGGTGGTCACCTTCCTGGTGGCGATGTTCTGCGGAAGCCATCCTCCCTCTCTTTAAGGACATCCTCGCGGTAAACCTGAGCAAGGGCTACTCATCCCGAACGTGCTCCAGTTCCAGATGAAGGAGGGACCGCACGTGCTGGTCTGCCAGGGAGTAGTAGACCATCCTTCCTTCCCTTCTTCCCTTGACCCAGCGGAGGCTACGGAGCACCCGCAGATGCTGGGAGATGGCCGACTCGGAATTCCCTACTACACAGGCCAGGTCGCAAACGCACAGTTCCGTCGTAGCCAGGGCAAAGAGGATTTTCATCCGGTTGGAGTCGGCCAGGGCCGAGAAGGTCTCGGCCAGGTCCGCCAGCACCTCATCGGGGACTAGAGCCGCCCGGGCGGCCTGGATTGCTTCCGGGTGAATTCCCTGTACTTCGCACTGGTCTGTCGGGATCGCTTTGACTTGCATCAGCCCAATCCTTACGATATATTAGCAATTGCTAAATTGTTAAGTCATTGAATCACCATTGCCGGAGCGTGTCAAGACCCAGGCAAGGATCAGCCAATTAAGGATCAGCCAATTAAGGATCAGCCAATCAGGGAGGATAGCTTGAGGATAGCTTATGGATAGCTGCTGTCAGGACAAAGCCTGCGAATTGGAGGCGTTGCGAGGCAGCCAGTCCAGGACCCTCTGGTGGGTGCTGGGGATTAACGGGGGCATGTTCGGCCTGGAGGTGGTTATCGGCATCCTGGCCGGTTCCACCGCACTGCTGGCCGACTCTCTGGATATGCTGGGAGATGCCCTGGTCTACGGGTTCAGCCTGTACGTGGTGGGCCGCAGCGGGCGCTGGCGGGCTGGCGCCGCCTTGATGAAGGGCGTCATCATGGGGGGCTTCGGCGTTATGGTGCTGGCCCAGGCTGGCTACCGCCTGGTCTTACCGGAAGTCCCCGATTTCCAGCTAATGGGCATTACCGGCACGCTAGCCCTGGCAGCTAACGTCACCTGCTTGCTCCTGCTGACTCGCCACCGCAACGACGACCTGAATATGCGCTCCACCTGGATCTGTTCCCGCAACGACATCATTGCCAACCTGGGCGTCCTGGCAGCGGCGGTCGCCGTTTTTGCCACCGGTTCCATGTGGCCGGACCTGGCCGTCGGCTTGCTGATTACCGTAGTGTTTCTGAGGTCATCGGTCTACGTGGTGCGGCAGGCGGTAGCCGAACTGCGCCGGCCGGCAGTCCAGGAAGTGCTCCGGGTGTCGGGTCAGCCAGTAATGCTAGTCCTGCCGGCCCAGCCGGTGCGGAGAAAATCTGACAATCCGGGAGGCCGTTGTCGGTAAAGGTCTCAGGGATCCAATCAAGTCTGGTGAATGAAATCGGCAACTGACATGATGTGGCAAGCAACTGGGGTTGTTGTCGATCTCAGTAAAGGTGGCAGTTGACCAGATGCCTCGGCCTGACCTCCTGAACCGCGGGCACGTCTTCCATGCACCGGTCCATCACAAAGGGGCACCGGGGATGGAATCGGCACCCCTCAGGCGGGTTCAAGGGTGACGGAACCTCCCCACTCAGAATCATCTCTTCCTGCTCGATGTCGGGATGGGAAGGCAGTGCCGCCGACATAAGAGCCTTGGTATAAGGATGCAAGGGATTCTCAAATAGCTCCTTCATCTCGGCGAACTCTACTATCTGCCCAAGGTACATTACGGCCACCCAATCACACATGTACCTCACTGTTGCCAGGTGGTGGGCGATCAACAAATAGCTGACTCCGTACTCTTGCTGCAAGTCCTTGAGCAGGTTCATTATCTGGGCCCGTATGGACACGTCCAGGGCCGAAACCGGTTCGTCCAGGACCATAAGCTTGGGATTCAAGGATAATGCTCGGGCAATGGCTAGCCGTTGCCTTTGTCCACCACTGAATTCGTGGGGGTACAAATTGGCGTGGTAGGGGCTTAGCCCCACGTCATTCAACAGTTTTCCCGTTCGTTCCTGCATTTCCTTTCGAGAGATACTCCAGTTAATGACCATGGGCTCAGCGATGAGTTCCCGCACTCGTATCCGGGGATTCAGGGAACTCCAAGGATCCTGGAACACCGCCTGCACCGAGCTCCGGTATTCCTTTCGTTTGGCGGCCTCGGCTTTATAAATGTCTTGCCCCTGATATAAAATTGTCCCTTCGGTTGGGCGCTCCAGCATTAGAAGCATTTTGGCGGTGGTGCTCTTTCCGCAGCCGGACTCGCCAACTATTCCCAGGGTTTCACCAGAACGAATCTGGAAGGATATCCCGTCCACCGCCTTGATATATCCTGTCACCCGTGAGACCAGGAGGCCCCTGGTGACCGGGAAATATTTTTTCAGATTTCTGGCCTCTAGCAGCACTGGAGCATCAGTTCTGTCTCCCCCAGGTCTTTTCGGGTAAGTCGAAAGAGAGGAAGGAAAGTCCCCCGTTGGGATGGTCATGCGAGCCTCCAACACGCCGCCGAGTGGGCCTCATTCAATTGCACTACTGGGGGGTAGTCCTCGTAGCATTGTTGCATGACGTAGGGACAGCGGGGGGCGAAAGGACAGCCTGGGGGCAGGTCGTGCAATGCGGGGGGCTGCCCCTCGATGGAGTACAGCCTCTCCACGTCTTCATTTAACTTGGGCACCGAGGCCAGCAGTGCCTCGGTATATGGGTGGGAAGGGTGGTTGAAAATATCTCTCACCGACCCTTGCTCCACAATCCTCCCGGCATACATTACCGCTACGCGGTCGCACATTTTGGCGACGATGCCAAAGTCGTGGGTGATAAAAATCAGCCCCAGGTTGGACTCACGCTGCAACTCCTTCAGTAGTTTCAGGTATTGGGCCTGAATGGTTACGTCCAAAGAGGTCGTAGGCTCGTCGGCGATGAGAACTGAAGGCTGACATGAAATGCTAATGGCCCCCACTACCCGCTGGCGCATACCTCCACTCATCTGGTGGGGGTAGTCCCGCATCCGAATCTCGGCCGCCGGTATGTTCACCTTCCGCAACACATCCAGGGCCACCTGGAATACACTCTTCTTGGGGATGTCCTGGTGGATTTTCACGGCCTCCATTACCTGATTGCCGATGGAGAATACCGGGTTTAATGAGGTCATCGGGTCCTGAATAATGAGCGCGATTTCACTGCCCCGGACCTTACTCATCTGTTCTTCAGTCAGGTGAAGCAGGTCCTGCCCATCCAGGATGATCTCGCCGCTGACAATACGGCCCGGAGGACTTGGGACCAGACGCATCAGGGAAAGCACGGTGACGGACTTACCACACCCCGATTCCCCTACTATCCCCAAAGTCTCGCCGCGACGCAGGTCGAAGCTGACCCCATCGACCGCCTTGACGGTGCCCCACCGGGTCCGGAAGTAGGTACGCAAGTCCTTTACTTCCAGGACTGGCTGATCCGCTATCCGAATGCGATTTGTCATGGTTATAGCCGTTTCTCCGTTCCCAACTTCTGGGCGACTGGTTCGATAGCTACTCTAACTGTCGTAGTCGAGGGTCCAGTTTGTCCCGCAGCCAGTCGCCAAACAGGTTCATGGACAATACCACTAGCATTATGGCCAGGCCCGGCATGGTAGAAATCCACCAGGCAACTGCCAAACGGTCCCGGCCGTCGGCCACCATCGAGCCCCAGGCGGGTGTAGGAGGCGGCACCCCTGCCCCCAGGAAGCTGAGGGTGGACTCCAACAGGATAACTATGCCCACCTCCAGGGTGGCCAATACGATCAGGGTATTAATAACGCCAGGAAAGATGTGGACGAACAGGATCCGCGGGGTAGAAGCGCCGGCCACCTTGGCCAGGGAGACGTAGTCCATGGTCTTAAGCAGTAAGACCTCACCCCGCACATTGCGGGCGAAACGGGGCCAGACCGCGATGGCCAGGACCGCCACGATAACCAGAAAGGACTGGCCCAGGGACAGCACCAACACCAGGGCTAGCAGTATGGTAGGTATGGCCAGCTTAATGTCCACCAGGCGCATGACCAGCTCATCCACCCAGCGGCCGTACCAACCTGACACCAGGCCCGCACTAACCCCGATGACCATTCCCACTCCCAGGGTCACTGCCACCACCACCAGAGAGATGCGGGCACCGAAGATTACCCGGCTCAGCAGGTCCCTTCCCAGATGGTCGGTGCCCAGTAGATATTTGGTGCTGCCCCCGTCCAGCCAGGCCGGAGGCACATTTCGGGCCCTGATGTCTCCCCTTTCCGGGTTGTGAGGGGCGATCCAGGGAGCAGCGATACCGGTAACCACGAACATCGCGAGGGTGAACATAGGGATCAGGGGCAGACGCCGCATCTGCCAGGCCCGCCTCGCTACGCGAATGCGTGCGGGTACCGGAGCTACCGTGATTCTAGCAGTAACTTCCGCCATATTTGCGCTCCTCACACTAAGCGTACCGGATTCTGGGGTCCATGTAGGCATACAGCACATCCACCAGGAGCGCAGACGCCACGTACATCATGGTAAAGACAATGATCACTGCCTGCATTAGCGGGTAGTCGTTGCCGAACAGGGCCTGGATGGCTAGCTGTCCCAATCCGGGCCAGGCGAAAACCGTCTCTACCACTACGGAGCCGGTTACCAGGCCGCCCAGGGTAACGCCGGCGAAGGTCATTGCCGGGATCAGGGCATTGCGCAGCGAGTGCTTCCAGATCACCGCCCGGTTGGATACCCCCTTGGCCCGGGCCAGCTTGATGAACTCCGAGTCCAGCACGTTCAACATAGCGGAACGGAGCAGCCGCATGTTGGCCGCCGCGAAGAACCAGCCCAGGGTAACCGCCGGAAGGATAATGCTCACGGCCTCCTGCCGGCCATAGGGTGGCAACCAGTCCAACCGCACCGCAAAGAGGAACATCATCATGATGCCCAGCCAGAAAACCGGGGCCGACTGGCCGATCAGGGCCACTATTTTCCCAACGGTGTCCAGGACGCTGCCCCGCTTCACGGCAGACAGTATGCCTAGGGGCACCCCCAGCACCACCGAAAAGGCAAAGGCGGCCAGGCCTAGCTGCAAGGTGGCCGGGAGGCGTTCGATGATAACCTCCATCGATGGCCGCTGCTCTTTGATGGACCGGCCAAACTCCCCCTTCAAGACACTGATCATAAATATCCCGTACTGCTGATAATAAGGCTTGTCCAGCCCCAGGGTGACCGTCAGCCGGTCCCAGTCTGCCTGTTTGGAGTAATCGTCCAGAAAGACATGCCTGGGGTCCCCGGCGGCCCGGCTCATGACGAAGATGATGAGAGAAACCGCCCACAGGGTCACCAAAGCTAGCAGCAGGCGCCGTAATAGATATCTTTGCATGGGGCCTCGCCTTCAGTCTTTAATTGTCACCGGTACGCTATCGAACACCAGCCAGTTATCTGCTGGATTGCGATGCACCGTTGGCCTTGATCTCGTGGGCAACGCCCACCGCCAGGGCCGCTGCGTTAGCCGCCGCGGTGGCTCCCAGGGCCATGTAGGTGATGGGCGTGATGGCGGGTCCGACGCAGCATTCCACCTCCTGGTTGGCTCCGAACTGGAAGCCGCCCCAAGCGCCCCCAATACCCGCCAGCACCACGGCCAGCGCTCCAGCCAGCAGCAATGGCCACGGTGGCGCCTGATCAAGCTTCAACCAGGCAATAAAGCCGCCCACTCCAGCCCCGGCGCCGGCGCCGATCATGAAGAGAGACAGCAGGGTAGCGTGAGAGACCGCGCCGGAGAAAACGAACAACGCCCACGCTATCCCAATGCCGATCACGCTTAGCACACTGGCCAGGAGCACTCCCGAGACGATGCGAGCCACCACAACCAGGAGCGGTCTCAACCATCCCACGGAACTGTCCAGTGCTCCGCCTACCTGTCCCGTCGGTATAATGCCCACCGCAGTTACTTCTGCCGGTGCCGGATGAACTCGTAGCCGTTGGCTTGCCGGAGATCGGAGGTCCTCACATGCTCGGTCCACTCCTCAAGCCGGGGACCCACCGGCCACACGGCGTCCATCGAATAGTAAGCGAAGTCGGTCAGGTAGTTGTCCATCAAGAAGGCCCCGACCTCCTTCTCCAGCTGTTCCCGCTTCCCGGGGTTTGTCTCGGCCATGGCGGCCAGCGCCTTCTCGTCCACGTAGGGATGCTCCAGGCCCCGATTGAAGGTGCCGGTGCTCGCAAGGGTGGGATAGCCGTCGGCCGGTACCGGGTCGGGGGCCCCGCCGTGGCAGGTGACCCCCTGGTAGGTCCGGCCCACTACCTGCGGGCGCAGGGTGTTATAAGGGACCCGCTGGAAATTCACCTTCAGCCCGATGTCATTCCACATCTGGGCGATGACCTCGCAGGACTCCACCTCGTTGGCAGCGCCCCGGATGGCCGGGGTCAGGGTGATGCTGAACCCCTCGGGGTAGCCGGCCTCGGCCAGAAGCGCTTTGGCCCCCTCCGGGTCGAAGTCCGGCCAGTCCCGCCCCTCCAGGAGGTGCACGAAGTCGGTGTAGCCGGACAGCGGCGTTCGGGTATTGCCCCGGCCCCCAAGGATGTTCTCCACCAGGCCCTCCCGGTCGATGGCCATGTGCAGGGCCTTGCGGACTTTCCGGGCCCGGTCCCACTCCGGGGAGTTAACGTCCGGGCTGGCCGAGACCCAGGGCAGCTTCGGGTCATAGGCCGGCCGCGGCTCCACGCCGGGAATCGGGTAATAGTTGCCGTAGATCCTGAGCCTCATGTCAACGGCATCGGGAATGTTCATTAACCTGGCCCCCGGCACCGCCTCCACCAGGGGGATGGTGTCAAAGGCCATCAGGAAGGTGTCCAGCTGGCCGGTCTGGAAGCCAGCGATGCGGGAGGACTCCTCCGGGATTTCCCAAAAGACCAACTCGGCGAAGTAGGGGGTTTGGCGCCAGTGGTCTTTCACCGCCGCCATGCGCCAGAACTCTCCGGTACGGTAGTCCACAATCTCCCAGGGACCGGTGGCGGCCATCTGCGTGCTGGCCGCCTCGACTCCCAGTTCATCGGTCTGCTTTTTACTGGCGATAAAGGTGGAGGACCCGCCGGGAACCAGGAGCATCTGCTGGGCAACGATCGCGATCAGTGGCTCGCCGGTATTGACCACCACGGTATAGGGATCCGTCGTCTCTGTACCAGGCCGTTCAGCCCAGAAGGCTTCCAGTTGGCCCGCCCTGGGGTGCTTGCTGGAGCCCCACTGACGCATGGACCAGAGCACGTCCTCGGAGGTCATCTCCCCGTAGCCCTTGTGGAACTGGACCCCTTGGTTCAGCTTGAAGGTCCAGGTGAGGAAGTCATCGGAGATGCTCCAGGACTCGGCCAGCAGCCCATTGACCTTATGGTTTATGTCCTGCTGCAACAGTCCTTCACCGATGGGCGCGGTGCCGTGGACGAAAATCTGTGGGTTGCCTAACGTGCTGGGATGGAGAACGAAGGGACCCATCTCCTTCAGGCCGGCATTGAGGGTGCCTTCTGGTTTCACCACCTCCGGTGGCAGAGCGGCGGCTACGGGGACTGCCGTTGGAGCGCCTTCAGGGGTCTCTTTCTGTACCGCCGGTGGCTGAGATGCCTCCTTCCCAGCCTCCGGTGCTGCCGGCGCGGTAGTGCCACAGGCCACTATGAGCAACAGAGCCAATACCAGGGGGACCAGGATAATTTTCTTCGGGTTCCTGAACCAATGATGGACCATGTCCTTACCTCCCTTCGGTTCCGGGTTCAACTTTGATGCAACGGGGGGCGTGCCCTCGACGGTTTGTATTACAACAAAAACGCATCTCTACCAAAACGACAATGTGGCCGGGTAATGCAAACGGCGCCCAATGGCCCGAATCAGGTCACACCGGGCACCCATCCTACCGGTTCATCGCGACTGGCCTTACATAATTCGTAGCATATTATCTAATTTGTAATTACATGGCCTTATATTGTTCTTTAACTACATCTCCTAATCGTTGGATCCGTATTATTAATTGTACTTATCGCCGTGTCAACCCCCAGGTATTCAATATTTATATAACAGATATATTGCCGCTGGCGATGATCCAGGTCGGTCCAACCAGCCGTGACCATGAGTTACAGTCCGCAAATCTGAGATGGGGTCACACTACGCCCGGCTGCATTGTGACTGGCACCGCCCAATGGTAAACTTGGGCCACCCCCAGAAAGGAGCATCACCATGCCAGTAAAAGTCGGTTTCATCGGGTTGGGCCGCATGGGTTTGCCCATGTCGCGCCGCTTACTGGGCGCAGGATTCGACCTTACGGTGCACAACCGTAGCCAGAGTAAAGTCCAGGAAATCGCTCGGGAAGGCGCGCATGCTGCCAGGTCCACCGCCGAAATCACCCGGGCCACCGACGTCCTCCTGACCTGTCTGCCCGACATTGCCACCGTCGAGGAACTGTTTCTGGGCCAGGATGGCATCATCGAAAATGCCAGACCCGGCCAGATTCTGGTCGACCACAGCACGGTGGGCGTGAAGACCTCCCGGGCCTGCGCGAAAGCCGCTGAGCAGAAGGGAGCCCTGTTCCTGGATGCTCCCATCAGCGGCGGCACCGAACGGGCCACCGACGGTACGCTGACCATCATGGCCGGCGGCCCCAGCCAGGCCTACCACCGGGCCCTGCCCCTGTTTCAGGCAATGGGAGCGACTGTCCGGCATATTGGCCCCACCGGCACCGGCACCACCGTCAAGCTGGTCAACCAGCACCTGGTGGGCATTCACTCCCTGGCCGCGGCTGAAGCCATGTTGCTGGGAGCCAGGTCAGGGGCTGACCCGGCGCTGGTCTTTGAGGTAGTCAATTCGGGTTGGGGCCAGAGCTTTATGCTCAATCGCAACGCTCCGGTGATGCTCGACCGGGACTTTGAGGGGGTGCGCACTCAGATTCGGGTTTTCCTGAAAGACCTGGGCCTGGTGCATGAACTGGCCCAGGAACTGGGGGTGCCCACCCCGGGCGCTGACCTGGTCCGGCAGTTGCTTACCCGGGCCAACGACCAGGGACTGGGAGACCTGGACGGTGCGGCAATCGTACTGCCCCTGGAAGCCGATGCGGGATTCCAGATTAAACGCAAGCCCGATTAGATTACCCGGTTAATGGAACAAATTAGCGTCTGGGTCGGCGCGGTCCCCCATGGTAAACCCTGGCCCGTTTCAGTTGCCAGCCTGCCGCATGACCATATAACATGACCATACAATATTAGAGCCTGCCATCAACCCCAATCTGACCGCGAAGGGTGGGTTGTCCAGGTTATTCCAGGCTCAGGAGTAGCCATGAAAATTATCGATATCGAGGCCATCGTATTGGTGTGGCCCGCGCCGGACAAGCACTATTGGACTGCCCTCCGGCCCATCGGTCGGGTCAACGAACTGGTGGTGCGGGTCCACACCGACCAGGGTATCGTCGGCATCGGGGAGGCTCACGGACAGGGCGCGCCCTTCCCCGGCGTTTACCGCCAGGACCCGGCGGGCAAAATCCAGGCGGCCGGGGCGTCCCGGATCGTGGCTGATGTACTGAAGCCTTTGCTCATTGGCGAGGATCCCCGCGACAATGAGCGACTGTGGGAGCAGATGTTCCAGCTCAACCACCAGGTGGGTTGGGCTGGCGCCGGTTGGGGACGGCCTCAGATGATGTCCGCCATCGCCGGCGTCGATATCGCCCTCTGGGACATCAAGGGCAAAGCCGCCAATATGCCGGTCTATCGGCTTCTGGGCGGGACCAGAAACACCGTGCCCTGCTACGTTACCGGCGGGTACTATCAGGATGACAAGACCACTGCTGATCTGGTCCAGGAATGCGAGACCTATGTAGACCTGGGGTACCGGGCCATCAAGTTGAAGATCGGCCACGTTGGCGTCGAAGAAGACGTAGCGCGGGTCAAGGCAGTTCGCGACTCCCTGGGACCGGACATCGACCTGATGCTGGATGTTAACGAGGGCTATGACGTCCGGACCGCGATCAAGGCGGCCCGGATGTTGGAACCCTTCGGGATACGCTGGTTGGAAGAGCCGGTACACTGGTATGACCGGGTCGAGGGCCTGGGTCAGGTGGCCGCCGCCACTTCCATACCGATTGCGTCCGGCGAGAACGCCGCCCATCGATGGGAGGCCCGCGACCTGATCCTGCGGGGCGGCATCAAAATAATGCAGTTCGATTGCACCCGGTCGGCGGGCATCACCGAGTGCCTCAAGGTGGCGGGAATGTGCGCCGCCCAGAACGTCCGGTTGGCCCCCCATCACGACCCCCAGGTCCACGGCCATCTGGTGGCCGGACTTCCGGTGGGCGAGATCGTGGAGACCTTTCCCACCGCTGACCGCGACCCCATCTGGGAAGAGCTTTTCACCGTCCGTCCCGAGATCAAGAACGGTGAGTTAACGCTGCTGGATAGTCCCGGTTGGGGAGTGGAACTGGATGAGCGCACCCTGAACCAGCGCGGAGTCTGGGCCTGAGCCGCCCGGTCTGGGGGTATGGGTGAATCAGTGACCTGGTTGCTGATTGCCCTCGGTGGGGCCGGTGGGTCGGTGCTGCGCTACGGTGTAGGCCGGATGGCCGTGGCTTATCTGGGGCCGGCCACGGTGATGGGCACCTTCACGGTCAACGTCACCGGCTCCTTTGCCCTGGGGTTATTCATGGGCCTCGCCATGGAACGC
>DASTLM010000421.1:0-1665 GCA_035714945.1 Dehalococcoidia bacterium
GGCATAACTTCTCAGATCAGGTCGAGGTGGCGGTGCATGAAATTCACCGATGATATAGGACAGCGGACCCTGAGGCTCCGGCAGGCGATACTGGCCCATCCGTTTATTGTCGGGGTCGGCAACGGCACCCTGGAGGTGGCCAAGTTCAAGCACTATGTTGCTCAAGACTACGTTTACCTGGCCGACTACAGCCGGGTGATCGCGCTGGCATCGGCCCGCGCCGCCAATCTGGCAACCATGGGGTGGTTCGCCAGGCTGCTGGATGAGACGCTCAACGTGGAGATGGACCTGCACCGCAGTTACTGCGCCGAGTTCGGCATTACCGCAGAAGAATTGGAAGCCGTTGAGCCGGCTCCCACCACCATCGCTTACACCAGCTTCTTGCTGAAGACGGCCCACCAGGGCAGTTTTGGCGAGTTGGTTGCCTCGCTGTTGCCCTGCCAGTGGGGGTATTGGGAGATTGGCGAACACCTGTCCCGGCAGGGAGAACCGGCATCCGCTCCCCGGTACGCCCGGTGGATTCAGATGTACGCCGCCCCGGAATTTGCCGGGTTGGCTAAAGAAATGAAAGACCTGGCGGACCGCATCGGGGACCAGGCTGGCCTGGCCGAGCGGGCGGCCATGGGTGAGGCCTATCGCACCAGCGTGCGGTTTGAGCTTCTTTTTTGGGACATGGCCTACAACCTGGAACGCTGGCAAATGTAGCGGCCCCCTGACCGCAGCCCCCTGATCGCAGCCCCGGGTCAAGCTACAGTTTGACCGCCCGAAATATCCAGCAGGGCCAGGAGAAATTTATATCTCCGCCGGCGGCCGGCTCGATTTCGAAAGCTTGTTTCACTGCGGAGGACCCAGCCAGGAAGTCCCGCCTTAAATTGGTTACTTCCGGCTCGGGCGTGGCGGTGCGGGCCACCCAGTTGTTGAACTGGAGGTTGACCCGCCGGTCCTCCCGCGCGACGATCTCCAGGTCTCGGGCCGACAGCAGGTCTTCGATCACGGAGACTTTTCGGTCTTTGACATGGCTGAAATCCCGGCGCAGTTCCACATCGTTCAGCCAGGCGGCAACGGCGTCATCTTCGGGAGCGACGGTGTCGGCCATTAGCAGCGAACCACCGATCTTCAGTACCCGGTGGATTTCATCCAGAGCCAGCTCAAAGTCAGCGAAGTGGTGACCGGCCACCCGGCAGGTGACCAGGTCCAGAGAACCGCTGGCGAAGGGTAAATGCTCCGCGGCATTGTGGCTGAGCATGAGGTTGCTTAGCTGCCGTTCCTGTCCAATTCGCCGGGTCTCCCCCAGCATTGGCCGGGTCAGGTCGCTGGCGACCACCCGCTGGGAGCATTGGGTCATCGCAAAGGCGGTAAATCCCGCTCCGCATCCCAGGTCGACGGTCCAGGCGTAGGGTCCGGGCGCGGCCAGCCGGACCATTGCTTCCAGGCTATCGTCGCTGACGTGCACCGGGCTGGCGGCGTAGACCGGGGCCCGGGAGCCGAACATCTGCTGGGCCAGGGTTCCCGGCTGATTGGTGGACATGGTCGGTCGATCCTTTACGTGGGATTGGCGGATTGCCGGGCTGGCCGACCAGCCCTCTGGTCCCACGGGACTCAGGGGCTAAGCCGGAACGGCGGGTATTCATCGCGCATCAAGGAGGTGTAGGCCAGAACCCTCAG
>DASTLM010000422.1:0-6453 GCA_035714945.1 Dehalococcoidia bacterium
CGTCACAACACGTCACAACATATGAAAGAGGTGGGCACTCCAGGGCTCCAGGGCCACATACAATCCTGGAGACCGTAACTCAGACGCATCCCGGACGTAGGTAACACCATCGAGTCCATCTCGGAGGGCAACCGGGCCGTCAACGCCCGATGGAAGATGCAGCATCAGCCTGCCCTGGGCGGCATCTGAGGAGTAGTTAACCACCACCAGGTGAAGACGCTCCCTTTGACTCCAGGACCAGGCCAGAAGATTCTGGTGGCTCCCGTTTCCTGACCATGCCTGGGTCGCTTCGATCAGTCGCCACTCGCCATCGTGGAATGCGGAGCGTTTCACTGAAGCCAGCAGCCGTTGATAGAACTCGATAGTCTGAAGATCGGGAGCCTCTTCGGGTTCTCGTATCAACTGGACGGGCAGCCTGACCTGTTTGCCCTCCAGCTGCCCGTCGTGGAAGAACCGGAGGCCTGGCACCGTGGCGATGACCACCGCCGCGGCCTGGGAGCGTCCCCGGCCAAATGCGACGGCGGCCCGAAGTTCATCGTGGTTTTCAATGAAGCGGACGGACTTGCTATGGTCGAGATCCGGGGAGGTGAGGCGGGAACGAACCTCACTGGCTCCGGAGAACAAGAGGCGGTCATAGAGCGCCTTGTCATAGGTGAAATCAAACCCCAACCCCTGCAGATTTCTTTCCAGGCCCCAGTAAGCTTCGGCGATGAATGTGAAGGATGGATGGCGTGCCTTGACCCGGCCGATAGCTTCATCCCAGAACTCGCCCTGGTACCCGGATGGCCCAGGGAGGGTATCTCCCCAGGTCCGTTGAAACACTTCGTTCAGACCCAGCATTGCCATATCGCAGCGGACACCATCTGCCACCTCAGCGATGGCCAGTAGTTCCTCAATCAGTGCGCCCCTCAATTCGGCCGAACCGAAATTCACCTGCACGGTATCAATCCAGGGTGGGAAGTAAGGGTCACGCCCATGGGCCATCGAGTTTTTCCCGTCGGGTGAGAAGAACCAGTCGGGGTGCTGTCGCAGGTGTTCTTCCCGACCGGGCACGAACAATTGGGGACGGTCATACACCCAGGGATGGTCCAGGGCGAAGTGATTGGGAACGAAGTCAAGGATCAATCCCATGCCCAGACTATTGAGCCGGGCCCGCAGCCCGGCCAGCTCCCTATTTTCGCCCAGCAATGGGTCCAGCGAGTAAGAGTAAACAGCGTAGGGAGAGCCGCTGACATCGATGTCGGTCCATCCGGGGAGGGCTGTGTCGTACTCTTTCCGGAGTCCTGGCAGCCTCAGGGCCGTACGGCGACCGGCTGGACTGCGCTGCCACGCGCCCATCAACCACACGAGGTCAAAGCCTTTTTCCAGCAGGTCCTGCCACACTGCATCAGGAATGGTTGCCAGAGTAATCCGGTGGCCAAGCATTGAGGAGAGCCGACTCAGGAAGATGCGGGCATTGACCTCATACATTTGCGGATGAATACGCATGCTCCCGCCAACCTGGTGAGCGCTACCGCACTGGATCAATCT
The DNA here is from genome assembly GCA_035714945.1 of Dehalococcoidia bacterium. GTDB lineage: Bacteria > Chloroflexota > Dehalococcoidia > Lucifugimonadales > UBA3495 > Casp-Chloro-G3. Next base: position 1,531 of record DASTLM010000422.1, read on the forward strand.
GGCCACCAGGGCCGTCCAGCCGGTTTGATGGCTGGCCCCAATGCCCGCGCCCCGGTCGCCGTGGAATTATCGTGGAAATATTCAATGACCATTTTGCTTGATGAACACGGAGCTCTGCCAACTAGCTGCCGTAGGCATAACTATAGCTGGGACTGGTTACTCTGCCTCCATCTACGATCAGGTAGTCTCGATCGATGGGGCGTCCTTCAAAAAAGTTGACCAGACATTCGTAGATACCATCTGCATAGCGCTTTTGCGCCTCCAGCGTGGTCCCCGAGGTGTGCGGGGTCATGGCGTGATTTGGCATTTTCCGCCAGGGATGGTCCGCCGGGGCGGGCTGGGGATACCATACGTCACCGGCATAACCCGCCAGATGCCCGCTTTCCATCACTTCCACCAGCGCCTCGGTGTCGACAATGCGGCCTCGCGCCGTGTTAACCAGATAAGCCCCCCGCTTCATGCTCTTGAGCCGTTCCCGGTTGAACATCCCCTGGGTTGTCGGAGTGAGGGGAATGTTGATACTGACCACGTCACACTGTTGAACCAGCACATCAAGCTTCTGGTAACGTGCGCCGAGAACTTGCTCTTCTGCCGTAGTCAAACGGCGATAATCAAAGTAGCGGGTGACGACATCGAAGGGTCTAATTCGGGCAGCTACGCGCTGTCCGATCCGGCCCATGCCGATTATGCCCACGGTCATACCTTCGATGTCGTGGGATCTGGCGGCGATTTTACCGATGTCCCAGCCGCCGTCGATTACTTCTTGATAAGCAGGAATGTAGTTGCGGACCAGGGTAAGCATCTGCATTATGACGTGCTCGGCAACACTGACCACATTGCTGCCGGTAATCTCAGCGACGGTTATATTTCGCTGGGCTGCCGCTGCCAGGTCAAAATGGTCCGAACCGACACCAGCGGTCAAGAGCAGGCGCAGGTTAGGGGCCTTTTCTATCCTCTCTCGGGTGATATAGGCTGGCCAGAAGGGTGTGGCGATAATCACGTCCGCAGTCGGGAGATGCTCATCCAACCCGGATTCGGTGTCAGTCAGCGCCACCAGTTCATGTCCGCGGGCTTCGACCATCGCCCGTATTCCCAGGGCGTTTTCGGAACATCCCAGCAGTTCCGGGGTTTCCCTGGCCGCAAGACCACCGGGATAGAGAACCGCAACGATTTTCATAACGTGCTCCAATTGTCTAAATTTCGATCGACGCGGTACTGCCACCGAACCATTCAGTACCGCCGGAATCCGTGCCCTTTAAACCAGGAAAGTCCTGCCCTCCTTCCTGCACTCCTTCCTGGCTAGCCTACATGACACAAGGGGTGAGAACAAGATCCCCATCGACAAATTTGACCCGTCCTGCCAGATTACGAGCAAGCTTCATCCGACACACCGCCCGGATCCCCCGCCTTTTCTGGTTGCCCCACTTCGCTGGCAGTTCTGTCCTGGCTCATGCCCCGAGGCCAGAACGTCACCCCAACCGCCGGTTCTTTCCGGACCAATAACCGGGTCGGACGGATAACCGGGCCGGATGGATAACCGGGTGGTTATTTATGACTTAAATTGATATGGGAAAGGGCGGGTTTTGGCGGGAAAGTCGGTCTTCCGGGCGCCCAATTCTTGATATAATTAGCCCATGATTTCAGGAATAGAACTCCTTGAAGGTCTGAATCCCGCGCAGAAAGAGGCCGTTGAAACCGTTGATGGTCCGCTGTTGATTGTCGCCGGGCCGGGCAGCGGCAAGACCCGGGTCATTACCCACCGCATCGCCTATCTGGTTCGGGTGCATGGGACCAGTCCTTACCGGATTGCCGCCGTGACCTTCACCAACAAGGCGGCCCGCGAGATGCGTGACCGGTTGCAGCGTCTGGTGGGTGGGGCCGCCGACTCGCTGACCGTGGGTACTTTCCACGCCTTTTGCGCCCGTCTGTTGCGTTATGACGGCGACATCATCGGCTTGAACCCCAATTACTCGATCTACGATTCGGAAGACCAGCTAAACCTGATCAAACAGTCCCTGGAGTTGGCCGAGCTCGATCCCAAACGTAACCATCCCAGAGCGGTGCAGAGCGTCATATCCAGAGCCAAGAGCCTGCTGCTGGACTCGCGAGGACTGGACCAGAATGCCCAGAACTACTTTGAGGAATCCTGCGCCCGGGTCTATCACTACTACGAGGAACTGCTGGCCCGCAACAATGCCCTCGACTTTGACGATCTGCTGCTGAAAGCGGTCCAGTTGCTCCGGGCCAGTGACGCCATCCGGGAAAAGTACCAGCAGCGTTACCAGTACCTGATGATTGACGAGTTCCAGGACACCAATATCGCCCAGTACCGGTTGGCCCAACTACTTACTGGTGAAGACCACAACGTCTGCGTGGTGGGCGACCCCGATCAGTCGATCTACTCCTGGCGCAATGCCGACATCCGTAACATTCTTAGCTTCCAGCAGGACTATCCGGAGGCCAAGACCATTGCCCTGGAGCAGAACTACCGCTCTACCGTTACCATCCTGGAGGCGGCCAAGAGCCTGATTTCTGCCAACGGAATGAGGCTGGAAAAGGGCCTTTTTACCGACAACGACCAGGGTGTGCCCCTGGCGGTGCATGAGGCCTATGACGAAGCGGAGGAGGCCGGGTTTGTAATCGCCGAGATTGACCGGCTGGTGCGCCGGGAAAAATTCAAGCTGGGCGACTGCGCCGTAATGTACCGGGTGAACGCTCAGTCCCGCGCATTGGAAGAAGCCTGTCTGCATCAGGGGTTGAAGTACCGTTTGGTCGGGGGCGTCCGTTTCTACCAGCGTCGTGAGGTCAAAGACCTGATGGCGTACCTGCACCTGCTCAACAACCCCCTGGATGAGATCAATCTGGGCCGGGTGATCAATGTCCCCCCGCGGGGGTTAGGGGCCAGGTCAATGCAGGAGCTGGTGGGCTGGTCCCATGCCCGGAACATATCGCTGTACGCTGCCATGCAGCAGGTAGCAGTGGCCAGGGCCGAAGGGAGACCCAGTCCGGTGCGATTGACTCCCCGCGCCGTCACCGCGGTGGCCGGCTTTATTTCGGTGGCCGACCGATTGATCGACCTCAGCCAGCGGATGAAAGTGGTCGAATTGATTGACCTGGTGCTGGAAGAGTCGGGCCTGCGGCGTTACATTCAGAATAGTGACGACTCACCCGACGAGCGCTGGGAGAATATCCTGGAACTGCGGGAAATCGCCCAGGAATTTAACGCCGAAGAACCGCCCAACGGACTGGCGACCTTGCTGGAGCGTATCTCCCTGGTGGCCGATGTGGACAGCTTCAACGAATCGGAAGATTCCATGACCCTGATTACCCTGCATCAGGCCAAGGGCCTGGAGTTCCCGGTGGTGTTCATCGTGGGTCTGGAGGAAGGCTTGCTGCCGCACAGCCGGTCGATGGAAAATGAGGCCGAACTGGAAGAGGAGCGCCGTCTGTGCTACGTGGGTATCACCCGGGCCCAGCAGAGGCTGTACCTGTTGCGGGCCTTCCGGCGAGGGTTCATGGGCAGCAACGGGCCTACCCTGGCGTCGCGTTTTTTACGGGAAATCCCGGCCACACTGATATATTCACCCACCGCCAAACCCCGGCAGGCCGGGTCGGCGGCCCCGGTGGTCAAAAACGATGCCTGGGCCAGGGCGGTTTCCCAGGCTCCACCGCTGCCCCAGCGTCCCATTCTCAATGTGGGCGATCTAGTTCGCCATACTGCCTTTGGGGAAGGTGTGGTGATGGATAACACCGCCGTCGATGGGGACTCCGAGGTTACGGTCCAGTTTGCTGAGGGAGTGGGAATCAAGCGGCTGTTGCTCAGCTTTGCCCCGCTGGAGAAGGTGGCGGACTAGCTGGTGGTGGCTCACCACGCCACCAGGTTCCACCCTTCAAACAAGTCCAGATACTTGCCATTGATGACCTTGGTCTGCCTCTTTTTCACCTCGATCCAGTAGGCCTTGCCGGTTACTAGCTCGGTGAGCGTGATAAATGGCGCAAATTCTGGTTGCGGGTCATAGAAAGTCCACTGTTTGCTGACGTTGTCGAAGCGGAATACGCGCAGCAGGTTGTCGCCCAACGGACCACTTCCCGGCGTCAAGGGGTAAGTGGTCGGGTATGGGTCTGGGACGGTCTGAGTCGGGGTGGGTACCGCCGCACCGCCCTGGACCGTGAAGGGAAGGGTGTGAGTCGACTCTCCGACCACCACCGATATTGGTTGGGTGCCGCTTTCTACTACCGGCACATTGCCGGTGAGGGTAAACTGCCCGCTGGCGTCGGTGGTAAGAGTGACCGGAATTGCAATCTGAACGCCGCCAATGGACAGCGACTTGACCGGGTCAAAGGCGTTGAAGTTGGTCCCGGTTATCGTGATGCCAGTCCCCGGCGTTCCGGCCGTTGGACTGGCGGTAATGGTTGGTCCGGTGACCGAGTGCGTGGCGGTGGCGGTGGCGGAGGTGCCTGGCATGGCGGTGCTTACCCGGTTATCTACCGATGGGATGGTGGCGCTTAAGGGGACCTTGAAGGTGGTGGTGAATGTGCCCATTGAGTCGGGAAGGATGCTGGCTACCCGTTTGGGATTGTTGGAAGCTAGGTAGTAGTTGATGGATACCAGCGGAACCTGGTCGGTGCTGGTACTGGTGTCGCCTAACGGGAAATTTGCGCCGGTTACGGTTATGGTGTTGCCAGCCCGGCTGGCGGTTGGTGATAGAGTTATTGTGGGAGCAGATATCGATAGCGTGGTAGCTGCGGACCTGCCCGCGCTGTCGGTTGCTGAAAGCGAGTAGGAACCCGGAGTCAGTGTGGTTGAGTTGATCGGGACTACCAGGTTGGTTACAAAATTTCCATTGCTGTCAACCTTGACCGTCGATCCGAAGTTGATCTTGCCGGGGCTTACCGCAGCCCCGCCCAGAGATATTGTAACTA
>DASTLM010000423.1:0-7658 GCA_035714945.1 Dehalococcoidia bacterium
AAATCGACGGGATTACCGCCGCTGACGTCGCCCGGGTCGCGCAACGGGTGCTGGAGGAGGACCAGATGAGGCTGGCGATCGTCGGCCCACACCGCGGCGACAAGTTACTCCGCAAGCTCCTGCGATTTTAACCCTGGACCAAAACCCCCCCAGAGGCCCCTTGGTCCCCATTGTTAGCCTGCTGGTGGTTCCTAACAGGTTGATGAAAAACCCTTTTGACCATCCCACTATCCCCTTCCTGACCAGGAAGGGGGTAGAAATTGAATCTGGGGGACACCCCCAGACCCCTGCCAAAGGGGCTTCACCCCTCTGGACTCCCCTTTTTTAGCACCCTGCTAATCGGCATTGATGTCAAACTCGGCCTGTACCGGGTTGGACAATACACCGATGCCCGGTATCTCCACCTCCACCACATCTCCCGGCCGGATCGCCGTGGTGGTGCCGGTTGCTCCGGAGAATACCAGGTCTCCAGGACGCAGGGTAACGTGCTGGCTAATATAGCTGACGATTTCGGAGAAGGTGAACAGCATATCCCTGGTACTGCATTGCTGCACCTGTTCGCCGTTAATGCGCACGATCAAGTCCAGGTCCTGGGCGTCGATTTCGGTCTCAATCCACGGCCCAACCGGTGCGAAGGTATCGGAACCCTTGGCCCGCCAGAAAGACCAGTCCTTGCCCTGCCAGGTTCGTTCGCTGACGTCGTTGCCGCAGGTGTAACCCAGGATGAATCGAGGAGCCTGGGCGGGACTGATCCGGCGGCAGTCTTTCCCAATAACCGCCACCGCTTCCCCCTCGTAGTGCACCTCGCCGTCGGAATCTTTGGGTATGATGATGGGATCGTTGTTTCCGGTGAGAGAGTTACGCCCTTTGCGCCAGGGGTTAGGGTGTTGCGGAATGGAAGGGGTTTTACGTCCCAAGACGGTGCCGGCAAACTCCAGATGGTCGGCGAAGTTAAGCCCCGGACACCACAATTCCGTAGCCTCGGTGGGAGGTAGCAACCGGACTTCCTTCAGGGGATATCGGGCGTCGGTCATGCGGAACTTGGTATAGATGCTGCCCCGTATCTCGATAACCTCCTCCTCCTTAACCACCCCGTAGGCCACCCTCCTACCGGTACGAAAGCGAGCGATCTTCATCCACATCCCCTTTGATCCGACCCAATCCTGCCACTACTGGCCGCGATTGTAACCCCTCCTCAAAGTCGTCGCAAGGCTTGATTTTGTGATGGAGTTGTGATTAACCTGTGACCCTAGATTGCATTTTCGGATCTACTTGATCTTTAGAAATGCCGCCAGAACCTGATTGCTGATATTAACATTGGCATTATGTAAATGAAAAGGACGAGTATACCTTTTACCTGATCTTCCGGATGCAATGGCCGGGAATGGTACCGGCCCAGGTGCTGCGTCAAATCGAGCTGTTGGGTAATGAGGTGCTACCCCGGGTCAAGGGCGTTGGCAGGGCCACGGCAGCTAGCGTACCGGCGCCAGATTCCCGTCCTGTCCGTAAACTATGTGACCGTTGGACATGACCACTCCGTCCTCGCACTCACATTCCACCTGACCGCCCTGGAATTGCTGCTGGTACAGGCTGGCGTACAGCCCCCCTCTGGCCAGCAACTGGTGATGGGTGCCTTGCTCAACAATCCGGCCCTGGTCCACCACAAAAATCACATCGGCGGCCAAAATGGTGGACAGCCGGTGGGCGATGGCGACGGTGGTACGGCCCTTCATCAGAGGCTCCAGCGCCGCCTGAACCAGCCGTTCGCTGGCGGTGTCCAACGCCGAAGTTGCTTCGTCCAGAATCAGGATGCGGGGCTGGTGCAGAATCACCCGGGCGATGGACAGGCGCTGCCGTTCACCGCCGGACATGCGGTATCCGCGTTCTCCAACCACGGTGTCATAGCCCTCGGAAAATGCCAGGATTCGGTCATGGATGTTAGCGGCGCTGGCGGCAGCTTCCATCTCCTTATCGCTGGCGCCGGGCCTACCGTAGCGCAGGTTATCCCGGATGGTGGCATGAAAAAGATAGCTTTCTTGAGACACATAGCCAATGATGTTGGCCAGCGACCGCTGCTTCACCGTCCGAACATCGTGGGAGTCAATGCTGACGGTCCCCTCGGTGGCATCGTACAATCGGGGAATCAGGTAGGAAATCGTGGTCTTGCCCGCTCCGCTGGGGCCGACAAAGGCCGCCAGCTGTCCCGGTTGGATGTGGAAACTGACTCCATCCAAGGCCCAGCGTAATTCTTTTGCGCTTTGAACCGCCTTCCCGGAAGCCACCATTTCAGTTGCGCCATAGTTGACTCTGACAGAATCAAACTTCACGGAACCCGCGATTTGCTCCGGGTCCAGGTCAACCGCGTCCGGCGCGTCCACTATATCCGGCTCAATGTCCAGGTAGCCGAAAATTCGCTCGAACAGGGCCAGTGACGATTGCAGTTCTACTGAAACCCGCAGCAGGGTACCAACCGGGAAGTACAGCCGAGATTGCAGAGTGGTGAAGGCCACAATGGTGCCGGCTGAGATTCCGCCTCCCCGGAGTCCGCCCAGCAGGTATCCGGCCAGAACGTAGATAATCACTGGAGAGACCGAGAAGAAAGTCTGCATAATGGCCCACACAGATTGGCCGGTCATCTGCCGCCGGATAACCAGGTCCGACAGCTTCTGGTTCTCCTGCTCGAATCGCTCTACCTCCTGGTCCTGCCGCCCAAATAGCCTGGTCAGCATTATCCCGGAGATGGACAGCGCCTCCTGAGTGATGGAGGTTATTTCCGCCGTGGACTGTTGCACCTGGGCGGACACCGCGCGCCGCTTCCGCCCCACCTTTTTGGTGATAAAGGCAAACAGGGGCACCACACCCACGGCAACTAGAGTAAGCTCCCAGGAAAGCACGGCCATCGCCACCACCGTGCTGACGAAGATCACTACGTTGGCGATCACGTCGGTGACCGTGCTGGTTACCACGTTCTGCACGCCGCCAACATCGTTGGACACCCGCGATTGGATCTCTCCGGTGCGGGTGCCGGTGAAGAAGCTCAGCGACAGGCCCTGCAGATGGCGGAATAACCGGTCACGCAGGTCGCGCATTACCCGCTGGCCTACCGTATTGGTCAGATAAGTTTGGGCAATTCCGATACCGCTGGTCACCGCCGTGACCGCCACCATCACTCCCGCCAGAACCCACAGGAGGCCAAGGTTGGGGGTCTGGGACACCGGCAACCCAGCCGCATCCAGGGCCTGCGGGAATAGCGCTGAATCAAACACCACCCGGATTAGCAGCGGGTTAACCACTCCCAGACCCGCCGAAACCAGAATTAGCAGTCCAACAACCGCAACTTGAGATTTGTAAGGCCCGAAGGTTGCCGCAATGCGCCGGACCAGGCCCCTTTGGGCAATGGCTCCGGTAGTGAACTTCGCCTGGTCAATATCCATAGACCCATTATACCAACCCGATGGCACTTGTTTAATTACGATTTTAATTGCGATTCTAGCAGGGTGCTGAAAGAGGGGAGTCCAGAGGGGCGAAGCCCCTTTGGCAGGGGTCTGGGGGTGTCCCCCAGATACAATTTCTGCCCCCTTCCTGGTCAGGGTTACAACAACCGGGCAACGCGGCATGATGCAGCAGCCAACCTTGGGAAAGTCTGGTCCGGGCAGAGGAGAACCTGGTTATGCAGAGCATTGAGATCGACCGGAACAAGCGGCTGAAGGAGGAACCCGACAAGGGGCACAACCGTTGGCATCCAGATATTCCGCCGATTCTAGAAGTAGACCCGGGCGAGGAAGTTTTGCTGGAAACCCGGGATGCCTCGGATGGTCAGATCAAGCGGGGTATGACCGTCAACGACCTGGGCAACCTGGACGGCAAGGTGGCTCATCCGTTGACTGGCCCGGTTTACGTCAAAGACGCCGCGCCGGGCGATTTGCTGGAAATCGAATACGTGGACGTCATTCCCCAGCCCTATGGGTGGACCCGCAACCGCCCGGGTGCTGGATTCTTGCGCGACTTGTTTCCCGAGCCGTATCTGGCCCACTGGGACCTCAAAGATGACTGGGCTACTTCGGAACAGCTGCCCGGCGTCCGAATATTTAACGGCTCTTTTATGGGCACTGCCGGGATTGCTCCTTCACCGGAGCAGATGGGACATTGGACTCGCCGGGAAGCCGACCTGGTCCGGCGGGGAGGAATCGCCTTCCCGCCCGACCCGCAGGACGCGGTTCCCAGATGGGAACCAATCGCCAGCCAGGGCCTGCGCACGCTGCCGCCGCGGGAAAACTGCGGCAACGTCGATGCCAAGCAACTGACCAGAGGCTCCAGGTTGTTTGTGCCGGTGAATGTTGATGGGGCATTATATTCGGCGGGAGACGGACATTTCGCCCAGGGCGATTCGGAATGCTGTATCACGGCTATTGAAATGGGGGCGACCGCCGTGGTGCGATTTAGAATCCACAAGGGCGAGGCGGCGAAGCGAGGAATCAAGTTCCCCCGGTTTTCCCATTCGGGCTATTTCTTGCCGCCGGAGTGGGCCGCCCCCCGAAACTTTATTGCCACCATGGGGCTGCCGATCAGGGATGATGGTACTCAGGAAGGAGAGGACTTGACCCTGGCCGCCCGTAATGCGCTGGTTAACATGATTGAACTGCTCCAGGAAAGGGGCTGGACCAGAGAGCAGGCATACATTATTTGCAGTGTTGCGGTGGACTTGAGAATCAGCAATGCGGTGGACTTGCCCAATGTTACGGTGTCGGCCTTCTTGCCCGAGGATATCTTTCAGGGCTGATGGTTGCCATGGTTGTCATAGATTAAAATTCGCTTCCCAACTTCAGCTAGCCGCCAGGTCCAACTTCACTGCAACGATCAGCGGAGATCCAGCCTGGGGAGGACTCTCAACCGGGTGGGTGTACTAGCTAGCCCGTTTGACCTCTAGAGTTTCGCCCGGCGCCAGAGCCACCCGGCGTACATTTATCCCCAACTTCAGCAACCAGTAACCCAGGGTCGCCTTGCTGACCCCCAGGTCATCCGCGGTAACGGACAGGCCCCGTTCGTTAACCATTTCCGGCAACAGGCGCTCCAGGGGCCGTTGGTGTTCATTTTCAACCCGAAGCATCAACTTAGTCTTCCTGGCCATGATGTTCCTCCTCGTGACTATTCTGGTGACCTGGCTGTGATTTTGCGCTGAGAGGTCCTGTGACTTCCGTGATGTTTGATACGATATCACGTGTTCCGGAATTTGTCAATACATAGTTATACTTTTTCTTATATTAATTTAAGAAAAGTTTAGAACATTATAATTCCGATACAGATCGTCCCTGGAGACAGATTGGGCAGGTTTGACCGACAATTGGGCCTCTGCTACGCTGGAATCACCGTCATGGCCCTGAGCCCGGTCTGCGGCCGGATTAAAGGGTGAGTGCGGGATGCCGGGAGGGTTGTTGGGTTGAATTAGGTATCGTTACATTTATCCTTGTGCAGTGATGGCTGCCCAGATGATTCACGCCATGGTGATAGCCGTTTGGTGCTGGGTCCGAATCAATATGACGCGGTACTGGCAGGGGACTTGAATGGGCAAAGGATTGGATAGGGCACTATGATCGAATTACTGAGAAGCTTTTCACACTGGGTGGAGGGCTATGCTGACAGTCCCTGGGCCATCGTTATCCTGGTGCTAAATTCCTTTACCGAGTCCATTTTTAACCCCATACCGCCCGACCCGTTGCTGATCGGAATGTCGGTCATCAATCAGAAGTTGGCGCTGGTGTATGCTGCCCTGGCGACCATATCTTCGGTGCTCGGCGCGCTGGTCGGGCACTGGCTGGGTTGGCGGTTTGGTAGGCCGCTGGTGCTCAAGTTCATTTCGGCGAAGAAAATCGACCGAGTCGAAGCAATGTTTCAGAAATACGGCTCCTGGGCAATCCTGATTGCGGCCTTCACCCCCATTCCGTACAAAGTATTTGCCGTCACCGCCGGGGTGCTGGAGATGGACCGTCGTCCCTTTATCGTGGCGTCGATCATTGGTCGGGGAGCGCGTTTCTTTCTGCTGGGCGGGCTGATCTTCTTTTTTGGCGAGGCGATGCGGGAGTTTATCGAGACCAGGTTTGAACTCCTCACCCTGTTCTTTTCAATACTGTTGATCGTGAGCCTGGTGGCGATCTTCTTTATAATGCGGTGGCGCCGGGCCAATGGGGTGCCAGCGCTGGTAAGTGAGCCGCCTGGGGAGACGGACCTGGAACTGGGTTAGGGCGCACGGGCGATGAAATGGGCCGGCCGGGCAACCGGCGGTTCATTGTGTTCCAGGGCCGAGAATATCGGGACGGCAAATCTGAGGGGAGGACGACTGATGGGAGCGCCTACATTACGGGACGTCTACGCGGCCAGGAAGCTGATCGCCCAGTATTTACCTCGCACGCCGCTGAGCTATTCGGCGGGTCTCAGCGAGTTGATGGAAGCCGAAATTTATTTGAAGCATGAGGACCATCTGCCCCTGGGGTCCTTCAAGCCAAGAGGGGGGATCAATCTACTGGCCCATTTGACCGCGGAAGCGCGCAATCAAGGGGTTATTACCGCCTCCACCGGCAATCACGGACAGTCCATCGCCAACGCCTGCCAGATCTTTGGCGCCCGGGCCATGATCGTCTTGCCCGAAAACGCCAACCCGCTAAAGGTGGCCGCGATGCGCCAGCTGGGAGCGGAGTTGATCTTCCACGGGACAATCTATGATGATGCCCGGGGGCATGCCGAGCGGCTGGCCGAGGAGGAGGGATACCGGTATGTGCACCCCTCTAATGAGCCGCTGCTAATCTCGGGAGTGGCAACTCAAACCCTGGAGATAATCGAGGACTTGCCGGAAGTCGAAGCAATACTGGTACCGCTGGGGGGAGGCAGCAGTGTTGCGGGAGCGTGCATTGTCGCCAAGGCGGTGGACCCGCAGATTCAGGTGATGGCGGTGCAATCGGAAGCGGCGGCGGCGGGATATCTGTCCTGGAAGCAGGGACATCTGGTCCAGGCCCCGATGCAGACCTTTGCCGAGGGCATCGCCACCGGTGGCGGCTATGAGTTGCCCCAGTCCATCATCCGACATAGCCTGGATGAATTTATCCTGGTCAGCGATGATGAGATACGCTATGCCATTGGCCTGCTGATCGAGCAGGCCCATACCCTGGCCGAGGGTGCCGGCGCGGCGGCAACCGCTGGAGCATTGAAGCACCGGGAACACTTGAAAGGTAAAAAAGTAGTAATCATCGTAAGCGGGGGCAACATAACGCTTAGCCAGCTGCAAGACTCAATAAAAGTGTACCAACGCCCGTCTCGGCCAGCCCGCCATTAAATGTATTGATTACATTTATCTGGCCAGGTACCTGGCCAGTTCGTCCCTGGAGAATTCCGGTAACGCAACCTCACCTTCGTGGCCGATCAGGATCAGCCCCTCTTCCGGGGCCAGCATCTGTCCGATTTCCCATCCGGCAATGCCCTGCCTTTCTAGAGCCAGTATCAGCCGGGGAACCTGGCCAGCGGGCAGGGTAATTAGCAGCGCCCCCGACGCCAGCATCCCCAGGGGGTCCAGGCCCAGGGCCTGACACACGGCCTGACATTCGGGCAGCACCGGAATACTACCTTCTTCCACGGCCAACCCCAACCCCGAGGCCCGGGCGACCTCGCGG
>DASTLM010000424.1:0-8569 GCA_035714945.1 Dehalococcoidia bacterium
GTGCCCAGACAGGGGCCGCCGGTCTCGGTCTGCCACCAGTTGTCCACCAGATAGGCCCACTGGCCGTTGCCGCAGATGTGCTCATAGGCCCAGCGTTGCGCCTCCGGGTTCAGCGGCTCCCCGGCGCAGGTCAGGAAGCGCAGCGAGCGCAGGTTGTACTGCTGGGGGTACTCTTCGCCGTAGCGCATCAGCATGCGGAGCAAGGTGGGTGCGGTGAAGATGACGTTGACACCGTACTTTTCGATGATTTCATAAAAGACCTGGGGGCCGGGGTAGTCGGGCGCGCCCTCGCGGAAGACGGTGGTGGCCCCGGCGATGAGCGGGGCGTAGACGATGTAGCTGTGTCCGACCACCCAGCCGATGTCCGAGGTGCACCAGAAAACATCGTCGTCCTTCACGTCCCAGAAGGTCTTGAAGTGGTAGTAGGTGCCGACCATGTAGCCGCCGTGCACGTGCACCACGCCCTTGGGCTTGCCAGTGGTGCCGCTGGTGTAGAGGATGAACAGGGGGTCTTCCGACTCCATGACCTCGGCGGGACACTCAATGTCTCCCCGGGCCAGCAGGTCGTCGAAGTCCACCTCCTGAGGGCCACCCCCCTTTTCTCCCTCCCTGGTCAAGGGGGAACTGAGGGGGGGTGTATCCTTCACCCGGCGCCAGACCACCACATGTTCCAGGCAGTCGAGGCCCTTGACCGCGGCGTCGGCAATGCCCTTCAGATCGACCCGGTTGCCCCGGCGGTAGCCGTAGTCGCCGGTGACCAGCACCCGGGCCTGCGCATCGATGATACGGTCCCGCAGCGAGCCGACGCTGAATCCGGCATAGACGACGCTGTGTACCGCCCCGATGCGGGCGCAGGCCAGCATGGCGATGGCGCCCTCGGGGGACAGGGGCATGTAGATGACCACCCGGTCGCCCTTGCCCACACCCAGGGACTTGAGGCCGTTGGCGAAGCGGTTGACCAGTTGAGCCAGCCGCCCGTAGGTGAACACCCGTTCGGTGCCGTCTTCGCCCAACCAGATGAAGGCCGCCCGGTTCCTGGTGGGGGTATGCTGGTGGCGGTCCAGGCAGTTGGCGGTGATGTTGCACTGGCCGCCCAGGAACCACTGAAAGGTGGGGTAGTCCCACTGGAACACCTTATCCCAGGGCTTGAACCACTCCAGCTCCGAGGCGACCCCGGCCCAGAACCCCTCCGGGTCGTCAATGGAGCGGCGGTAGGTCTGGTCGTAGTCTTGCAGGGTGGCCTGCCGAGCCACGTGAGGCGGCGGCGGAATCTCCCCGGTCTCCTGAAGCAAGTGGTCAATTTGTCCCTGATGTACCATCTCGATACCATCCTCGGTTGTTGGTTGTTCTTCGGGGCGCCCGGCCGGACTCCCCGAAGGTGGTCAATTGCGGGGATTATAGCATGAGGAGGCCTCCAGGCCTCGCCTGAACCGGGGAGAGAAAACCAGCCCCTGCGGCCGAACAGACCGCCGAAAGGACGTATCCGACCAGGAGGGTTACTCCCGGCCTAACTCAGGGATCGAGAGGGCGCGACATATCTTGCGGGCGAGTTGGTTGGCAATTTCATTGTGTCGTGGGACTGCCTCCACTGTTCCGGTGGCCGGATTCTGCCACAGTGAATGAGATCGGCCTTCGCGCTTGAGGGTGCAACCGTACCGGCGTAAGTGCCGGAGCAGGTCACCTCGTCTCACTGTACGATAACCGTTTCTCGTATGGCGTCGTCGGGAATGCCCCGTAGTCCATCTTCGCGACGGTCTTCAAGGATGAGGGAGATGGCCTCAGCTAGATTCTGTAACGCTTCCTCTTTGGACTTCCCCTGTCCGTTAGCGCCGGGTATCTCCAGGCAATAGCCGATATACCACTCCTGGTCTTGTTCTACTATCGCGGTAAATTCGTTTCTCATGTTGGAACCCCCATTCGGGTCTATTCTATCCCCTGAGCACAGCAGCAATAATCACGAGAATATTCTAACCAATTCCGGGTCAAAAAGCTCTCTGCTGCGGGCAATGACAAGCCCGGCGGCCACATGGGCTTGGGGGTTGGACCGTCGGGCCGCCGGGTTCAGGTCAAGGGGGGTTCAGGACAACGGGCGTTCCGGGTGGGTGAAAGAGTGTTGACACCCTCCAGGATTGGGGGATCAGCAAAACTCGTTGATTAAAGCACCAATTGGCTTGATAGGCTTCCACCTGTTGTATTTAGAGACCATCCCCGGAGCGTTCATTAGAATGTACAACCAGTGAAAGTATAGCTAGTCTAAATGTGTGGGTCAGGTGTGCTGACAAATGCTGTATTTGTCGCCGTATCTGAGCAGACATGAGGCGCCGGGTAATGTGTATTCAGGCGATCATATGATGGCCATAAAAATATCTGCCCAGATCCTCCTGAATAATGCAAGGGATCTGGGCAGATATGACTCTGGTTGTTATTTTAAACTGGTCTTAAATTCTGTTCAAAAGTGAACGTTTCTTATACTTGAACTGGAATGTAATGGCAACTTAAGCTGTGGCTATGTGTGTCACCGACCGATATTATAAATCCAGCATTTGAGGTGAAGAAAAAGTGAAAACCCACGCTCAAGATGCTAGATATGAACTGGGCAAGATACTTCGTGAAAGGAGATTAGAGCACAACCTGACGCAAAGGAATCTCGCACAGAAAGCAAACCTTGACTACACGTATGTTAGCAAGATTGAAGTTGGTAGTCAAGCGCCTTCTGTGGAAGCTTTAACGAGAATTGCGGGTGTTTTGGGGTTAAGTAGTCTGGAGGTTAACGAGTTACTGGCACTGATGGGGCGGCTCCCAGAGGACTTGCCAGTGAACCAGAGACGGCTCCTGGCTATGTATTATCCCGAACGGAGGGCAGAGGGCATTGTAGAGAAAAAGTAACTACCAATTTACTCCGTTCTGAAACACCAATCCGGCGGCCAACAATGTTAATCGACGTTACTCAAAGGGATGCCAATTATTAACCAGGAGGTGCCGGCGCCAAGCACCAGTTCAGTTCGCCACCATACCACCGAGTTAGACCAAGTTTCAGAAAGGAGAGACCACAAATGGTAGAAGAGCTTTTAATCAATGGATCGAATGGATCGAAGGGAACGCATGAATCCCTCACGCCGGCCGGGGAATACGGGACCGCTCGTGTAATTCATTCCGAGCGAGCTCCAGCACGGATCAAGGTAGTGGGTGTGGGTGGTGGTGGATGTAACTGCGTGCGCCGCATGATGCGGTATGGCCGGGTCCCTGGCGTGACCTTTGCAATGGTCAATACGGACATCAAAGCCCTGGAGACCTACGACCAGGACGTAGACCTGATTCAGATTGGTGAGAAGTCCACCCGCGGCTGGGGAGCCGGCGGAGACTTTAAGGTTGGCGCTCGGGCCGCCACTGAATCGGCCACTGGACTGCGTAAAGCCCTCAGCAACTCCGAACTGGTGTTTATCACCGCGGGCATGGGCGGCGGCACTGGCACCGGCGCTGCTCCTTACGTCGCTTACCTGGCCCGAGAGATGGGCGCCATGGTAGTGGGCGTGGTTACCACCCCCTTCACCTTTGAAGGTGGCCGCCGACGCGGACAGGCGATGAGCGGCGTGGGCCGGCTGCGACCTTACGTTGATAGCCTGATCGTCATTCACAACGACCGACTGCTGGAATTTGTTGACCACGATTCCGGGATGATTGATGCATTCCGCACCGCCGACGAGGTAGTGACCCAGGGAATCATGAGCGTCTCCGAGCTGATCAACATTGCTGGCGAGATTAACGTTGACTTCGCCGACGTCAAGAGCGTGCTCAAGAACACGGGCGGAGCTCTGATGGCTATCGGTTCCGGTTTCGGCAACATGGGGCCAGTTGAAGCGGCTCGGACCGCCATCAACAACCCGCTGCTGGACCTGTCGATCAAGGGGGCAAAGGGTGTTCTGTTCTCAGTCAAGGGCGGGAAGCATTTGACCCTGGGAGGAGTGAATGCCGCTGGTGAGCTGATCTCCAATTCAGTCAGGAAAGACGCGAACATCTTCTTCGGCATGTCGGTTGATAACAGTCTGGGGGATGAGGTAAAGCTCACGCTCATCGCAACCGGCCTGGAGCAGGATCTGTCCAATCACAAGCCGAGCTCCATCGCTCAGCAGCAAAAAGAAGACGGCTCCGCCAACCGTAAGATGAGGGCGCCGTCATTGGGCCTGGGCAGCTTCTGGGGCTTGGGCAAGAAGAACTAGGCCCAGGTAGCAACTAATTCGGGGGAGGGCCTCGAATTCTGAAAATGATTGGTCCCCCTTTGGAGCGGGACAAACCAGCGGTACCGGCTCCAAAGGGGGAATCCGCGTCTAGCGTCAACCCGGGAAATATGCCAGGGTTGCTTACAGGGTTGCTTACAGGGTTGCTTACAATGTTGCTTGATGGTTCTGGTGGCAGCGACTACTGGAGGGAGTGCGACTAGCGATGAGATCTACCTCGGTCAAGATCATCAGCGATGGAGTCATGAAGATTGATGGTGGCTCCATGTTCGGTTTAGTGCCTAAAGTGGCCTGGGAGGGCTGCGTGACCACCGACCGCAAGAACCGGATGTCCCTGGGGTTGAACTGCCTGCTGCTTCAGGCGTCGGGGAAAAATATCCTGGTGGATACCGGAGTGGGCTGCAAAGACGAAGACCTGGAAGACGACAGCATCGCCACCGTAGGCGTGTCCCACGGCAAGTTAGTCAAGGGGCTCAAGGGAGCCGGCTTGACCCCCAGGGATATTGACGCAGTAATTCTTTCTCACCTTCATTTTGACCATAGCGGTGGTTGCACCAGGCTGAATCGTTCCGGCGCAGTAGTAACCACCTTTCCCAGTGCCACCTACTATGTGCAGCGGGCTAACTGGGAAGAGGCCCAGAATCCCAGCGTTCGGTGTCCGGCGGTGAATAAGCCGGAGAATTTCCTGCCGCTGGAAGTGCATGGGCAGTTGGAGCTGCTGGACGGCGACTCGGAGATACTCCCAGGGGTGAACGTGATGGTTACCGGCGGTCACGCGCCGGGACATCAAATGGTGATGTTCGCCCACGGCGGTGAGCGGGTCGTTTATCTTGGGGACTTGATCCCCACGCCGTATCACCTGAGTCCATCGGTGATCTCGGCCTTTGATTCCTCGCCAGAGGTGACTCTGGAACGGAAGCAGCATGTTTTATCGGAAGCAGAGCGGAACGACTGGTTGCTGGTATTCCCCCATGGGCATGGGGTGAAGGCGGGCTATCTGGAACGCCGCTCCGAGAAGGTCTGCCTCCGGCCGGTGGACCTGTGAGACCCTGGCCCCAATAATATTAATACAGAATTTCTCTAATGCCCTCCCCCCTCGGCGCCGGCCCTCATCCGTATGGATGGGGGTCGGCGCTTTCCGGTGTGCCGGGGGTGCAGCCCTGACCCTGGCCCCCTACCTTACCAGACTAGCGCATTCCAGCCGGCATATATGGTGCGAGGGACATTATTCAGAACTACAGTTCGGTCTTGCGTCATGAAGAACCAGTATATCTGTCCTCCCGCCAGGTCGCTCAGGGTGGAGTCGTCGGACGCTCCCGGGTGATAAAAGGTCCAAATCTTGGATGTGTTGTCGAAGTGGCTGACTATTGCCAGGTGTTCTCTCAGGGGCGCGAGAGCCTCCACCAGGGTAGCGGCTCTTGATAGTCCGGCGGGGTTCCGCATGAAATAGTCGTCGTCGTTGTCGTCGGCTAATCCGCCTTGCCGAGCTAGAAGCAGGATGTTGGCTTTTTCGTCGCCATCGGCAGAGGCATCGTCGCCCTGGTCGTCGCCATCGGCAGAGGCACCGTCGCCCTGGTCGTCGCCATCGGCAGAGGCACCGTCGCCCTGGCCCTGGTCGTCGCCGGCGTCGGATGCGCTGTCGCCATCGTTAGAGGCATCGTCGCCCTGGCCCTGGTCGTCGCCGGCGTCGGATGCGCCGTCGCCATCGGCAGAGGCACCGTCGCCCTGGCCCTGGTCGTCGCCGGCGTCGGATGCGCCGTCGCCCTGGTCTTTGGCCGGTTTCTTGTCCTTTTTAGCCTGGTCTTTGGCCTGCTTCTCGTCCTTCTTGGCCTGGTCCTTGGCCTGCTTCTCGTCCTTCTTGGCCTGGTCCTGGTCGTCGCCAGCGCCGGACCCGCCCTCGTCATCGTCCGGGCCAGCGCCGGACCCGCCGTCGTCATCGTCCGAGGCAGCATTGTCGTCGGCGGAAACCGAAAGGCCAGTGCCCTTGATCGATGACACCAGGGGCTGGGAGGACACCAATGCAGCTTCAGCCACCAGTGGGTTTATCAGGGATTCTCGAAGCCCCCCATAGAATCCCCCGGTCACCAGAGCCGCGAACAAGAATAGGATTACACTGACTTTAGACGCTGTCAGTGTAGCGCCGCTGACCTTGGGCCAGCGGCGGCTGCCGAAGTTATTGGGCCGGATATTCCCCGGCTGAGTGAATGAACCCATGGTGTAACTCTCCTTTCCAGCTAGACTGTGGCGGGTAATTGTTTGTAGGGAAGAGATGGAAATTGGGAAGTGCTCCCCGTCCTTAACCGTGGGGAAATCGTGTAGTTTCCATGTGTAATGTCGCTGTGTAGCTTCTATGTTGAAACGCGAGGGCGGAGCAGATGGTATTTATTTGTGCCCGGTTCGGGAACGGGTCCTGGATCGACAATGACAATCCGGTGAACATGCGACAAATTAAGCGTCGTTGACCCTGGAGCAGCAGAAGACAATGACTACGGCCGGAGCGATTCTCGACGCTCGTACGGGTGCCATAAATGGAAAATTTCGCTGGCACAGAGAAAGGGGGCCTCTTTACTGAGGCCCCCTTTCTCGGCGTGGGCTTATTGCCGGCCAGGCGCCGGTGCCGGTCTAGCGGGTGGAGGTAGCGTTAATTACCTGAATTGCGCCGAACCGGTCGCCCCGTTCCAATGGCTGGGAGCAAGAGGTGTGGAAATCGATCTCCTGCAACAGCTTACCGGTCTGGTCCTTGATCAATACCTTGGTGTTCGCCCCCAGTCTCGACCCCGTGGCGTCGATTACGAAGTCCTCCCCCAGGTTAACGGTCCCGTTAAAGTGCGCTCCCACGGTGATACGGACCGGAGAAGCCGACCCGGGATCGCCGCTGACTTTGACCTTGCCCGGGGCTTGCGAGTGGTCCTGAGTGTTACCGCCGGTGTAGCGCATCGTTAACGTTTGTAGTTTGCCCTTACCCTCGCAGATGTCTCCCGCCGGGAACACACCGATGTGATGGCTGGGGTCCTGGTCCCTTACCGTGTTGCCGTGGGGGTCAACCCCGGAAACCTGGCCGATGTTTTTATACTGCCCCGACTTCACCGTGCCCGTCTTCTGGTACAGCCAGGTCTCATCAAGGTCAAGGATGTGATCGCCGTTGTCATCACCCATTACCGGGAGCGGGCTGAAGTCGTCGGCCGGATTACCCGGAGTGCCATTGTCATCGGTGACGGCCACATTGTGCAGCGGAGTGGTGCCCGGGTTGGTAACAAAGTAGGTCCAGGTTACCCCGTCACCCACCGGGCCGGATGGCCCAGTAGGCGGCGTATCCGCGTCTACGCCAAAGTCGGGAGCCGGATCGAAGGGGCCACTGTTGCCTTTCTCGCCGCTGAACCCGATCAACTGGATGCCGCCGAACCGGTTGCCCAGCACCAGGGGCTGGGAACAGGAGGTATGGAAGTTTATCGACTTCAACCGGGCGCCACCCTGATGATTGTAGATCAATACGTAGGTCTGCGCCCCCAGCTTCGACGCAGTTCCGTCGATAACGAATTGCTCCCCCCGGTTGACGGTCCCGTCAAAGAATTTGCTGCCCCCTCCATCCGAGTTCTTGGATGCGATGATATAGACCGGAGATTGACCACTTAATTGGCCACTGATGATGACCTTGCCGCTGGCCTGCGTGTGTTCCAGCACGTTGTCGCCGGTGTAGCGCATCTTGATCTGTTTCGGTTTGCCGAAGGTGTCACAGACGTCGCCGCCGGAAGAAGGGGCCGCTATTTTGGTCCACTTCTCAATGTCGATGGTGCCGGGCACCGGTGGGTTGCAGTAGTGGGACAGGTCAAAGGCACTGACCGTGGTGCCCGTAGCATTGCCGGTCGCCACACCCTTGTTCTGGTAGGTAGGCCGGCTGGGGGTTCCGCAGCCTTCCACAGTTTTTACGTTTCCTGGGGCATTACCCAGGTCTATTGCCGTGTCGGAGGCCGTATATTCCCAGATCTCATCAAGGTCCAGGAGGTCATTACCGTTGACGTCACCACTCACGAAGGTGGGGGAGAAGTCGTCGGAGGTATTGGGAGTGCCATTGTCGTCCTCGACGAATACATCCGCCAACGGGACATTGCCGGTGCTGGTTACCGTGTAGGTCCAGGTAACTTCGTCACCCACGGCGATCTTGGGAACGCCGGTGTCATTGGGGCCATTGGCGTCTTCCCCGTTGGTCTTCTTCTCAATTGTTATGCCAGGCACCGGCGGGTTGCAGTAGTGGGACAGGTCAAAGGCACTGACCGTGGTGCCCGTAGCATTGCCGGTCGCCACACCCTTGTTCTGGTAGGTAGGCCGGCTGGGGG
>DASTLM010000425.1:0-5272 GCA_035714945.1 Dehalococcoidia bacterium
CATCGGCGATGGCAACAACATTGCCCGGAGTCTCTGCCTGGGCTTGCCTCCGGTGGGAGTGAGCTTCGCCATCGCCGCGCCCGAGGGGTATAATCTAGATAAGGTTTCCCTCAAGTGCGCCTTGAAGTCGGCCTCTAACCAGGGTTCTGAAGTTCGGGCGGTAACCAACCCAGCAGAAGCGGTGGGCGACGCCGATGTGGTATACACCGATGTCTGGACCAGCATGGGCGACGAGGCAGAGTCGGGAACGCGTCGGGAGGCCTTTCAAGGTTACACCGTCGATCCCCGGTTGCTGGCCCAGGCAAAACCGGATGCGTTGTTCATGCATGACATGCCCGCCCACTACGGCGAAGAGGTGGCGTTGGGTATGCTGGAGCACCCGCAGTCGGTGGTTTACCAGCAGGCCCATAACCGTCTGCACGGGCAGAAAGCTTTGTTAGAGTTCATTTTTAGCGGGAGGTAGACCCTCCCGGCGGTGCGAATATGGTTTCTCAAATATCATCTGATCCAGCCCAGGTCGTAGCCGGCGGCCAGCCAACTCCCGGCGAATCGTTACGCACTCCAGTGGTCGCGATCATTGGGCGGCCCAACGTCGGAAAGTCCTCACTGTTCAACCGGATCCTGGCGCGGCGCCAGGCGATCGTGTCCGACGTCCCTGGCACCACCCGAGACCGTCTTTTGTCCGAAGTGACCTGGGCCGGGTCCAAGTTTATCCTGGTTGACACCGGTGGGTTGGAAACCAACCCCGAGGGGCAAATTCGGCAGATGGTCCAGGAGCAGGCGGATATGGCGATGGCCGACGCCAACCTGATTATCTTCCTCACCGATGCCATTGAGGGCCTTACCACCGCTGACCAGGAAATAGCCCAGCGATTGCGACGCTCCAGCAAGCCGGTGGTCCTGGTCGTAAATAAGGTCGATAACGACAATCGGGAGTTCGGCGCCTCGGAGTTTTATCGGTTGGGTCTGGGCGATCCCGTTCTGGTTAGCGCCTATCATAATCGGGGCATTTATGACTTGATGGAACAGGTGCGGTCCATGCTCCCGATTCCCCTTCTGGTTGAGGAGGTCGACGGGCAGGGGTTTGACCCGGAGGGGGTTGACCCGCAAGAGGTCCGGCGACCCGCTCCCACCAGGCTCAAATTGGCCATAGTTGGCCGCACCAACGTTGGTAAGTCCATGTTGCTTAACACCCTGTTGGGAAACAACCGTTCCATTGTCAGCGACGTTGCCGGCACCACCCGGGACGCGCTGGACACTGACTTCACGTATCAAGGGCGTGACATCACCGCGATTGACACGGCGGGTATCAGAAAACCCGGCAAGGTCGAGCGCGGTATCGAGCAGTACAGCGTCCTCCGCGCCGTAAACGCCGTTGACCGCAGCGACATGACTCTCCTGGTCACCGATGCCACCCAGTTGGCTGCGGCTCAGGATGCTCATATATCCGGATTGGCCTGGGATTTGTGCAAGGGCCTGATCGTGGTGGTCAACAAGTGGGACCTGATCACGGATACGGACCGCTACACCAAGCGGAGAGCGGTTGATCTCATTCAGCAGTCACTCCACTTCATGCCCTACACGCCCATCAGTTTTGTTTCCGCCCTGCACGGACACGGCATTGACAGTCTGATGCGAACGGTGTTGGAACTGCACCGGGAGCGAATGCGCTGGGTGCCCACCCGGGAACTGCAATACCTTCTGGCGGAGGCTCTGGTTGACCACCAGCCGCCCATGGTGAAAAAGAACCGGGGGCAGCGTCTGCGGGTTACCCGGTTACGCCAGGTTGACGTAAATCCGCCGACTTTTGTATTCACGGTGAATGACCCAAAACTGATACACTTTTCGTACAAACGCTATCTGGAGAACAAAATCCGGGATACGTTTGATTTTAGCCGGACCCATTTGAGACTGCTGTTCAGAGAAGGATGAAGCGATCCCGCTGCTCCACTTTGTTCCGCCTGATTGTGCTGCCATTGCTGCTCTCCGCCGTAATCGTGGCGTTTTTCACCTTGGGCCAGGCCCAGGCGGTCTTCAAGTACCTGGTCATATTGCCGCTGGCGTACCTGTTGGGTTCCGTTCCCTGGGGGTACTTTCTATTGCACTGGTCCCGGGGCGTAGACGTCAGGGAATACGGCAGCGGACGTACCGGTATGACCAACGTTTTGCGTACCGGCGGCGGTCGCATGGCCGCGGCAGTTCTGGTGCTGGACCTGGGCAAAGGCATGGTGGCCGTGCTGCTGGCCCGGGAAGTCCTCGGCACCACCAGCGGTGAGGTGGCGGCGGGGCTGCTGGCTCTGGTCGGTCATAACTGGCCGGTATTTCTAAATTTCAAGGGCGGACGGGGTATCGCCACCGGTATGGGGGCGCTTGCCGTTATCGCTCCCATTTCGGCAGCCATCGGCATGGTGGTGTTTATTCCAGTCACACTGATTAGCCGCTACCTGTCTCTGGGGTCCGTCACTGGCGTCATAACCGCCAGTTTGTCCCTGCTGGCCCTGACCCTTCTGGGAATATATTCCACCACTGACACCTGGTACGCGGTAATTGGTGGGACTGTGATTATCTGGCAGCACCGGGACAACATTCAGCGGCTTTGGCACGGTACCGAACGTCGTTTGGGTGTTCCGGCAGTCAAGATTTAAGGATCGGTCCAGCAAGGCTGATCGCGCCTGGTCACCAGGGTCCAGTCCCGAGTCCAGGTCTGCTGTGGGTGTTTGCGGCCACCGGCCCAGGCCGGGCGGAATTGGCCCGCTCATGCTGGGTTGGCTTATGCTGGGTCGATCGAGCCATGAATCCGCCGAGGGTGCGATTATTGGATAACCTGGGGAAAAGAGCGTCGATGTGATCAATACGGTAGCCATTATCGGCTCCACTACCTGGGGCACCACTCTGGGCATAATTCTGGCGCGTACCGGCCTTCCGGTTACCATCCTGACCCGCACCTCCAGCGAAGCCAACGACCTCAACTCCCACCGGGAACATCGGCGTTTCTTACCCTCGGTAACCTTTCCTCCATCCCTGGTGGCCTCATGGGACCCGGTTAAAGCCGTCGGCGAAGCCAGAGTGGCGATCATCGCAGTGCCGTCAGACCGGCTCCGGCAGAACCTGGTGCAGATTAAAGATTTTCTGATTCCTGACGCTGTGGTCTTGAGTGTAGCCAAGGGCCTGGAGATGCCCGACGGCAAGCGCATGAGCCAAATAATGGAGGAGGAACTGCCCCCAGCGCTCCATTCTGGAATCTGTGTACTGTCCGGCCCAAATCTGGCCAAGGAAATTGCCCAGGGCAAGCCAGCCTCGACCGTGATCGCGGGCCGGAATAGCGACAAACTGGCCGATGTGCAGGACATCCTGATGTCTCCCACCTTCCGGGTCTATACCAGCCGGGATGTGGTGGGCGTTGAGCTCGGTGGTGCCTTGAAGAACATCATCGCCCTGGGGGCAGGATTCGCCGACGGTCTGGAAATAGGCGACAACATCAAGGCGGCCTTCATCACCCGGGGGCTGGCCGAAATAACCCGGCTGGGGGTAGCCGCCGGTGCTCAGCCGATGACCTTCGCTGGGTTGGCCGGACTGGGTGACATTGTCGCCACCTGTGCCAGCCCGTTGAGTCGAAATCGCCACGTCGGGGAGCAACTGGCCCGGGGCAAGACCTGGCCGGAGATCCGTGAGTCGATGGACAACGTGGCCGAAGGCATAATCACCACCGGCGCGGCCCTGAAGCTGGCCCAGGAATTGAATGTAGAGATGCCGATCGCCCAGGTCACCCAGCGGGTGTTATTTGAGGGACTGCCCGCCAAGGAGGCCATCGCCGAATTGATGGGCCGTCCGCCCCGTCCGGAGTGGTAAGCCCGGGAGGGCGTTCAAGCAGGCCCTCCCTGCCCGCTCATCTGACCCGCTCACCTGAGCCGCCGTTTGGGACAACCCGCCGCCGGAACGTCTGCCGGGTCAAGAAGATGATGCCCCCGGTTAGAATGATGCTCACGTAGCTGATGGCCCGGTCTGCCAGGATCAGGGCAGCCGCGCCGCTGGCGGTCAGTGACGATACCCGCACCAGCAATCCGGCCACCCCCGACTCCACCGCCCCGACGCCTCCCGGCGTCGGCACCAGTGTCAGCAGGGAGTTAGCCAGCGTCACAAAAACTATCAGCGCCAGGCTCAAGGGTATTCCCAGCGCCAGGGTAACCAGGTAAAACCGGACCACTTCGGCCAGCCAACCCAGCAGCCCCAGCAGGGTTACCAGAGGTAATCGCCCGAGGCTGCCGATGACGCCTTCCTGGAAATGTTGAAAGCGTTCCGCCAACCAGCCCGGGAGCCGCCGGCTCAGACGGTCGCCGGATTGCCCAATTACCAACAATCCCAGGGCTAAAACTGCCAGCAATGTTAGAGCGATGCCCACTACGGTCCAGGGGGAAGTTGATTCCCGACTGACGATAAATGGTAATGACCCGAGCAGCAGGGCAACCACCAGCACGGTGTCCAGCGTGCGCTCCGAGACGATGGTGCCGACGGTGCGGGAAAATGACTCCCGCTGTTCGTGCTGGTAAAGGTGGGCGCGATAGGCGTCGCCCAGCCGGAACCAGGCCACCGAGTTGGCGAACCAGCCCAGCAGGATGAGTTCGCTGCAGTACAGGACGCCCGGCGGACGGGGGCACGGACCCTGAGCGTTTTGCAATAGCAGTCGCCATCGCGCACCGCGGAAAAGGAAGGTGGTGTAGTGAACGCTCACCGCCAGGGCCAGGAGCCAGGGGTTGCTGCTTCTGATCTGACGCCAGGTGGCGGTCAGGTCAATATCGAAACGGACCACCAGGAAAACTAGAAAGGCAACTGCCAGGGCCAGGGAGATCAATGTGGGGATTGAAAATATCCGTCGCGCAACTGAAACCGGTTCTCCCGGCCGCTGAAGTGAACGAAACATGGCAAGATTAGAACCTGAGACCGGCGGGGAGACCACGGGTTGCTGGCGAGATCGGGCGAGAAATCATGGGGCGCGGTGGCCCGGCAGTCTCACCAGGAGCGGGCGGTAGCTGGGGACCCGCTCCTCTTGCGTCACGATCAGCGTAATTCTCGGGGCAAGGTGAAGGAAACGTCCTCCTCCACCCCGGCCAGCAGAGTCACCTTTTCCGGGTTCAAGGCTTGGATCACGCTTTCGACCAGCACTTCTGGAGTAGACGCGCCGGAAGTAATTCCAATTGTTGCGATGCCCATTAACCAGGAAGGGTCGATCTCCTCCGGGCAGTTGATCAGGTAGGCGGGAACACCGGCAGTCTCG
>DASTLM010000426.1:0-23520 GCA_035714945.1 Dehalococcoidia bacterium
CATTGAAGTCCGGGTGGAGGGCGGCGAAGCGTTGGAGACCGGTACGTATGTCGACGATATTGTCGAAGACGATTCGCTCTAGCGATTCAATTTAGAAGGAAACCCCATTTAGAAGGAAACCCCATGTTACAACCAAAGCGAACCAAGTATCGCAAGATGGGCCGAGGCAGGCGCAAGGGTACGGCGGTCACCGGCAGCACCGTGGACTTCGGCGAGTTCGGCCTGAAGGCAATGGCCTGCGATTGGATTTCGGCCCGGCAGATCGAGTCAGCGCGTATCGCCATCACCCGCCATCTCCAGCGGGGTGGACAGGTGTGGATTCGGGTGTTCCCCGACAAGCCAATCAGCAAAAAACCGGCGGAAGTCCGCATGGGCGGCGGAAAAGCCGCTAATGACCACTGGGTGGCAGTGGTCAAACCCGGGAGGATTCTGTTTGAGGTGGGTGGCGTTCCAGCCAGCCAGGCCTACGCCGCCTTGAGATTGGCGGCCCACAAACTGCCGATCCCGACCAAGGCGGTCCAGCGGGACCGGGTGGCAGCGCTAACCGGCGGGGGAACAGGGTAGAGGCAGGCGATGCAAATCCATGAAATAAGGGACCTGAGCAACCAGCAATTGCAGGAAGAGCTGGAGAGTTCCTACAAGGAACTGATGAACCTGCGCTTTCGGGCCGCCACCAACCAACTCACCGACACCAACCAACCGAAGAGGGCTCGTCGGAGCATCGCCCGCTTGTTGACCGTAATTCGGGAAAGAGAACAGGTAGAGAACTAGTTATGGCTAAACAGATGCGCAAAGTCCGGGTTGGTTCGGTAGTGCGGACCAAAATGGACAAGACCGCAGTGGTCGAAATGGTATGGAAGCAACGCCACGTCATTTATAGCAAGCAGATGCGTCGGGTAGCGCGTTTCTACGTGCATGATCCGGAAAGCAGATGCCAGATTGGTGATATGGTTCGTATCGAAGAAACCCGTCCTATTTCCAAGACCAAGCACTGGCGGTTGCTGGAGGTCCTCCGGCACCAGCAGATGGCCGAGATTAGCCCGATAGAATTGGAAGACGCCATCACCCCGGTGATGACCGGCGAAACGCTGGCGGGAACACCTCCCCGGGCCGGGGTTGAGGACGCGGTGGGAGATAGCCGCGGCCAAGTCGAGGGTGCCGAAGAATGATCCAGACCTATACCAGGTTAAACGTGGCCGATAACAGCGGCGCCAAGCGTATTCGGCTGATCAACATCCCCGGAGCCAGCCAGCGCAAGTACGCTCAGGTCGGAGACATCATCGTCTGCAACGTCAGGGAAGCCGTGCCCAACTCCCCGGTCCGAAAAGGCTCCATCGTCAAGGCAGTGGTTGTGCGTCAGGCCCGGGCGCTGCTGAGGTCCGACGGCACCTACATCAGGTTTGATGACAACGCGGCGGTTATCATCCTGGACAACCTGCTGCCTCGAGGCACGCGCATATTTGGACCCGTGGCCCGGGAGTTGCGGGAAAAGGGGTTTATGCGAATCGTTTCTCTGGCCCCGGAGGTGGTGTAATGAAAATACGCCGCAACGATAACGTGCTGGTGATCGCCGGCAAGGATCGGGGCAAAACGGGTAGGGTAGAGCGGCAGCTGGTTGCCGATAATCGGGTGGTGGTTGAGGGCGTCAACATGATAACCCGCCACATGAAGGCGCGTCCTGGTGTGCGTCAGTCCGGTCGAATACAACAAGAAGCGCCCATCCATATTTCCAATGTAATGCTAATTTGTAACAAGTGCAGCCGCCCGACCAGGCCCAACACCATGAAGCTGGAAAACGGCTCCCGAGTGAGGGCGTGTCCCAGGTGCAAGGAAGTGATCGATGACGCCAGCCAGTGAGCCCCTTGAGGGTCAAGAAGAACTGACCGAACCGCAGCCTACCGACCAGACGGCCCAGCATCCGGCTGCCGAACCGGCTCCGCGGCGGCGGCCGCGGGCGGTCCGGGCCCCCGCGGATGTAACGCAGCCCACCGCGGGCGAAGAACCGCCTGCTGCCCCGCCTGGGGAGCAAATTCCCCAGCGGCAGCGGTCAGCAGCACCCCGGTCCCGTCGGGGTTCAGCGGCGGCCGCCCAGCCAACCGCAGCCCAGAGAGCTACGCCAAAGCCGCGTTTGTTGGACACCTACCGTCGTGAAATCGTGCCCACTATGATGACCGAGTTTAATTTTGCTAACGTAATGCGGGTGCCCCGAGTCCAAAAGATTGTGCTGAATATTGGATTGGGCGAGGCGTTAACCAACGGGCGAGCAATGGATGCCGCCACCAACGACCTGGCTATCGTCTCCGGTCAGAAGCCAATTATCACCCGCGCCAAGAAATCCATCGCTAATTTCAAGCTGCGTGAGGGCAACCCAATCGGCACATCGGTAACCTTGCGCGGCTCGCGAATGTACCATTTTCTGGACCGTTTGATCAATACCGCCCTGCCCCGTATCCGTGACTTTCGGGGGCTGCCCCGCCGGGGGTTCGATGGGCGCGGCAACTTCTCAATTGGCATACGCGAGCAGATCATCTTCCCAGAGATCGATTACAATGACATTGACCGGATTCGTGGATTGCAGGTGACGATTGCTACCAGCGCCGAGAACGATGCCGAGGCCACCCGGCTGCTGGAGCTTTTCGGCATGCCCTTTGTTCGTCAGAGTTAAGGAGGACGGAACCCTTGGCCAAAACTTCGATGATTCAGCGGTGGCTCAGAGAACCCAAGTTTAAAAGTCGGGCATATAATCGTTGCTACCGTTGCTACCGGCCCCGGGCCTACAATCGTTATACTGGGCTCTGCCGAATATGCTTCCGGCAACTGGCATTGAACGGGGAATTGCCCGGTGTACGCAAGGCTAGTTTGTAGTAGATTTACATCCGCGCGAGCAGAGCAGGAGTTAGGATGCCAGTCACCGACCCAGTAGCAGATATGTTGACCAGAATCCGTAATGGCATACAGGCCCGCCAGGAATCGGTGCTGGTGCCCCATTCAAAGCTGAAGCTTTCCATCGCCCAACTTCTGAAGGAGCAGGGCTACATTCGTGACTTCGATATACCCCGGGGGCAAGCTTATCCCAACTTGCGCTTGCATATGTCATACCGCAGCGGCCGGGAGCCGGTCATCCGCGGTCTGAAGCGGATCAGCAAGCCAGGACTCCGGGTGTACGTGGGCAAGGGCGAGATACCCCGAATCTACGGAGGGATTGGGATCGCCATCGTCTCCACATCCCAGGGGGTAATGACCGGAAGACAGGCGTGGCGTACTGGAGTCGGAGGGGAGTTGCTCTGTTATGTCTGGTAGTGCATTCGTCCGGGAAGAGTTGACCGAGCGCACCCATTCCAGGGTAGGTCGAAAACCGATACCCATACCTTCGGGCGTTGAGGTCCAGGTTCTCTGGAACGGCGTGACGGTAAAAGGGCCGATGGGCACTCTAACCCAAAATTATCATCCTGAAGTAAAAGTCCGGATTGCCGATGGCCAGGTCCTGGTTGAAAGGATGTCGGAACGCAAATTCCACCGGTCATTGCATGGATTGACCCGCAGCCTGATCGCCAACGCGATCACCGGAGTCATAGAAGGGTATAGCAAGACGATGGAATTGATGGGTGTCGGATACCGGGTACAGCAAACCGGGCCTGGAATAACCCTCAGCGTGGGCTACAGCCACACCGTTGAGATCCCGCCCCTGGAGGGCGTGACCCTGCAAGTCGAAGGCAACAACCGGGTCCACGTCAGGGGCATCGATAAGCAAAAAGTTGGCGCTCAGGCAGCGCAGATCCGGAAGGTACGCCGGCCCAATGCCTATAAAGAAAAGGGCATCCGGTACGCCGGAGAAGTGCTCCGCTACAAGGCCGGCAAATCCGCCGCCCGCAAAGCCTAGCAGGGTGCTGAAAAAGGGGAGTCCAGAGGGGCGAAGCCCCTTTGGCCGGGGTCTGGGGGTGTCCCCCAGATACAATTTGCATCCCCTTCTTGGTCAGGAAGGGGGCAGGGGGATGGTCGAAAAGGGTTTTCATCATCTTGCTAGAACCGGTTAGATCAGTTAGATAAAATAAGGTAGATAGAATAAGGTACATACGGGAATGCCCAAGGATAAAAATTCACGACATCTTAGGATTGTACGGCACCTTCGGGTTCGTAAAAAGGTGAAAGGCAACGCAGAACAGCCCCGGCTCTGCGTATTCCGTAGTCTGAAGGCGATTTACGCCCAGGTGATCGATGACTCCAGGGGCTGCACTCTGGCTGCTGCCTCGAGCCTGGAGGCAGCGAAATCCGCCCAGCCCAAGACCAGCGTGTCCGCGGTGGTGGGTAAACTGGTGGCAGAACGAGCCCTGGCCCAGGGGATTACTCAGGTGGTGTTTGACCGGGGTGGCTATAAATACCACGGGAGGGTGAAGGCCCTTGCCGAAGCCGCCAGAGAAGGAGGGCTCAAGTTCTAATGGTTTATGCGCCAGGTAGACCGCGGGGAGGCCGGTTTCGAGACGAAGAAGCCTCCAAATTTACCGAGCGAGTGGTTTTCACTCGCCGTATCGCCAAAGTAGTCAAAGGTGGCCGCCGGCTCCGCTTCAACGCCCTGGTAGTGGTTGGCGACGGCGAGGGCAATGTGGGAGCGGGCATGGGCAAATCCCTGGTCATTCCCGAAGCCGTACGTAAGGGCAACGCCATCGCCCGTCGCGGCATGGTGAAAATTCCATTGAAGGGCAGCAGCATTCCCCACGAGATTACCGTGAAGTTGGGCGCCTCGATAGTGGTGATTAAACCCGCCCCAGTTGGCACCGGTATCATCGCCGCCGGAACGATGCGCGCCATTTTGGAACTGGGTGGAGTCCGCGACGTGGTGGGCAAGTCCCTGGGTTCGCGCAACCCGATCAACATTGCGGCAGCGACATTGGAAGCGCTGCGCCAGTTGCGCGACCCGGAAATGGAGCTCGCCCGCCGTCTGGGCAGATCGCCAGCTCCCTAGGCAGACTCCAGATCATAGCTGGAATTTCAGGATTGCGACTCAAAGGTGCGTTAATGGCCCAACTCAAGATAACATGGAGCAAAAGCTATATTGGCCGGCCTCAAAACCAGCGGAAGGTCATCCACGCCCTGGGGCTAAGGCGTCTGCACCATACGGTAACTCACGGTGATACTCCGACCATCAGGGGTATGGTGAACAAGGTCCACCACCTACTGACGGTAGAGGAAATCGCCGAGGCACAATAAGGGTTCCAGTATTGTAAATCCCGGAAACCGCCGGTCATA
Organism: Dehalococcoidia bacterium; assembly: GCA_035714945.1. GTDB lineage: Bacteria > Chloroflexota > Dehalococcoidia > Lucifugimonadales > UBA3495 > Casp-Chloro-G3. Next base: position 5,245 of record DASTLM010000426.1, read on the forward strand.
AACCAACAGCATATTTCCAACAGCATATTACCAACAGCATATTTCCAACAGCATAAACCAACAGCATATTTCCAACAAATTATTTCCAAGAGGCGCCAAACAGCATGAGAGAACATCTGCTTCATCCCCCGGAAGGGGCCAGAAAAGCCAGCAAGCGCATCGGTCGCGGTAACGCCGCTGGCGGTGGCACCACCGGTGGACGGGGCACCAAGGGACAGAAATCCCGCCCGGGCCGGGGGATCGTCCGGGGCTTCGAGGGCGGTCAGTTGCGCATGATCAAAGGGCTGCCGATGAAGCGGGGCTTTAACAACAATTTCAAGACTGATTATGCCCTGGTGATGGTTATGAGCCTGGAACAGTTCAACCCTGGCGAGCGTATCTCGCCGGAACTGCTCCAGGAGCGGGGTATCCTTCGCGAGAAGCGTATGCCGGTCAAGGTCGTGGGCGACGGTGAATTGACCAAGGCAGTCACCGTGGCCGCCCACAAGTTTACCCGCTCAGCCCGCCAGAAGATCGAGGCGGCGGGCGGCACCGTGGAGGAAATCTAGCTCACCATGGCTTCTACCGAAGTTCAGGGAGGCCGATGGCCCAGTCTGATACAGGCGTCCATTGACGCCTTCAGCTTGCCAGACCTGCGCGCCAAGATTCTGTTTACCCTGGGAATTCTGGTCCTGTACCGGTTCGTGGCCCACATTCCCATCCCGGGCATTGATCAGGTGCAACTGGATAACCTGTTCCGGAGCAATCAACTGCTGGGGTTCCTGGACCTCTTCAGCGGTGGCGCCCTCAGCCGGATGAGCATCGTCGCTCTGGGCGTATTTCCTTACATCACGGCCTCAATTGTAATTCAGTTGCTGACTCCAGTAATTCCCCAGCTGCAAGCCCTGTCCCGAGAAGGCGAAAGCGGTCGAATCAAGATGAACCGCCTGGTCCATTGGCTGACGGTGCCGGTTGCCATCGCTCAGGCAGTTGCGCAATTGGTGCTGCTTCAGCAGAGCAACGTTTTGACCGATGTTGGTTATACCGGCAACACCCTGCTGCCCACCCTGGCGGCAATTCTGTCCATGACCGCCGGTACCATGTTCCTGGTCTGGTTGGGCGAACTCATCACCGAGCGGGGCATTGGCAACGGAATATCCCTCATTATCTTTGCCGGCATCGTAGTAGGCTTCCCGTCCCTGATCACTGAGGGATTTATCGACCGCGAGAACCTGTTAGGCATCGGCTTCTTTGTTATCATCGGACTCCTGATCATAGCCCTGATTGTGATGTTCAATGAGGCCGCCCGCCGAATACCGGTGCAGTATGGGCGTAGCGTGTTCCGCAGTGGCAGAATGTACCGCCAGAGCGGGTCCACGTACATTCCATTAAGGATTAATTCAGCCGGTATGATCCCCCTGATATTTGCCTTCTCCATCGTGATCTTGCCCGGCGCCCTGGCAACTTACTTTGCCACCAGCGGCGGTGTGGTGGGGAACATCGCCGCCTTCATCGCCGGACTGTTCACGCCCTCCGCCCCCCTCTACTGGGTGCTGGTGTTCCTGCTGGTGGTGATCTTCACCTTCTTCTATACTCTGGTAGTGTTCAATCAGCAACAATTGGCCGAAAACTTGCAGCGTAACGGTGGATTCGTTCTCGGTATCCGACCCGGTAAACCGACCCAGGACTACCTGAACCGGGTCATCATCCGGATTACAATGGGCGGTGCGCTGTTCCTGGGGTTCGTGGCAATTGTGCCATATCTGGCTTCGCTAATTACCAACGTGCAGGCGGTCTCCCTGAGCAGCACCAGCTTACTGATTATGGTGGGCGTGGGGCTGGACACGCTGCGGCAGTTAGAAGCCCAGTTGTTAATGCGAAATTATGAAGGGTTCTTAAGATAGTCAGTGAATTCTTCCTTACGATTGGTGCTGCTGGGTCCTCCCGGAGCGGGCAAGGGGACTCAAGCACAACTTCTAAAAGAACAACTGAAGGTGCCCCTCATTGGTTCAGGAGACCTGTTCCGGTACCATGTGCGGGAGCGGACCCCTTTAGGTCAGCAGGCGGCCGAGTACATCAATCAAGGCCTCCTGGTGCCAGATGAAATCACCATCGGCATTGTCCTGGACAAAGTGCTGGGCCTTTCCACCCGGGAGGGGTTCCTGCTGGACGGTTTCCCTCGAACCATCGATCAGGCGGTGGCGCTGGAAAAGGCTCTGGCGGAACACTCTCGTGGACTCGACCGGGTGGTGTTCATTAGCGTTGATGGAGCGGAACTGCTGCGCCGGCTGAGTGGAAGGTACACCTGCCGGGAGTGCCAGGCCCCGAACACCTGGTCTGAGTCCCGGGGCGGCCCGGCCACCTGCGCCAGGTGTGATGGGCAACTCTATCAACGGGACGATGATCGCCCGGCAGCGGTGCAGCGGCGGCTTCTGGTTTATCAGACTGAAACTTTTCCGCTGCTGGACTATTATCGCCAGCGGGGATTGTTGATCGAGGTTGCTGGCGTCGGCAGTGTTGAAGATGTAAACCACCGGGTACTCGGAGCGTTGGACCAGTCGCCGGTTGACGCCCCCTGAAACCAGGTTCCCAAGCGTGCCAAAGAGGAGTAGAATATCCCAGTGAGCCGAATTCGCAACGCAAAGACGGCTTCAAATTCGCCGTCTACATATAACGGTGGCATAACCATAAAGTCGCCCCAAGAACTGGAGGCTATGGCCCGGGCCGGTACGATCGTCGGTTCAGCATTGACGTTGTTGAAGCGCTCGGTCGAACCGGGCATTTCCACCAGGGACCTGGACAGTATCGCCTATAAGGAAATCACCCGCTGCGGGGCCAGGCCCACCTTCAAGGGATACCGGGGTTTTCCGGCGACCATCTGTGCCTCCGTAAACGAAGAGATCGTCCACGGGATACCGGGCAAACGCATTTTACGCGAAGGCGATATCATCAAGTTGGATGTGGGCGCCACCATTGATGGCTTCATCGGCGACGCCGCCATATCAGTGGCGGTGGGTGAGGTCAGCCAGGCGGCCACCGATTTAATGGAGGCTACCAGGGTGAGCCTGGAAGAGGGCATCAAGGCGGCCCAACCGGGCAACCGGATTGGGGATATTGGTGCGGCGGTGCAAACTTACGCCGAGGCCCACGGGTACGGGGTCGTACGAGAGTTCGTGGGGCATGGAGTCGGGCGTTTTCTACACGAAGACCCCCAGGTGCCCAATTACGGACAGGCTGGGAAGGGACAGTTACTCCTTCCGGGCATGTGCATCGCCATCGAGCCAATGTTGAACATTGGTGATTGGCATACCCGCATTCTTGATGATCAATGGACGGTAGTCACCGAAGACGGCAGTCTTTCCGCTCACTTTGAGCATACTATTGCCATCACCGAAGACGGTCCAATGATTCTGACCGTCCATTCCTAGCCGTCAACGGCGGTGATCAACGGTGTTCCAATGACAGTCAAGGGCAGCAAGGATAGAGGCGAAGAGAAATATGGCGAAAAAAGAGGCCATCGAGGTTGAGGCCAAAGTCACCGAGGCCTTGCCCAATGGTATGTTCCGGGTGGAACTTCCCAACGACCACCAGGTCTTGGCCCACGTTTCCGGCAAAATCCGAATGCACTTCATACGAGTTTTGCCAGGGGACCGGGTGTTGGTGGAACTCTCACCCTACGACCTGACCCGGGGCCGAATAACCTACCGGTTCAAGTAGTTCCGGTCCAAGTAGTTCCGGTCCAAGTAGTTCCGGTCCAAGTAGTTCCGGTCCAAGTAGTTCCGGTCCAAGTAGTTTCCGGGAGAAATAACGGAGAAATAACAATGAAAGTAAGTGCGTCGGTCAAACCAAGATGCAACAGTTGCCGCGTCATCAAGAGAAAAGGGGTGATCCGAATTATCTGTCCCACTGCCCGCCACGCTCAGCGACAGGGCTAATATTTAGAAAAGGAGTCGGTCAATGGTTCGAATTGCTGGGGTAGATGTCCCAGACCGGAAGCGAGCCCACATCGCTCTCCGCAGCATCTATGGCGTGGGGCCAAAAATTGCGGCGGAGATACTGACTAAAGCCAACCTGGATACGGTTATGCCACCCCGGATGAACGAGTTGAGCGAGAGCCAGGTCGACCGTCTCCGGGAAATCATTGACCGGGAGTACATGACCGAGGGTGACCTGCGGCGGGATGTCAACCAGAATATTCGCCGTCTCATCGAGATCGGCTCCTACCGGGGCCTGCGGCACCGGCGAGGCTTGCCGGTCCATGGACAGCGAACTCGTACCAACTCCCGTACTCGCAAAGGGCCGCGCCGCACCGTAGCTGGCCGGGGACGCCGCACTGGAGGCAAGAAGTAAATTATGCCCAGACCCAGAGCTCGCCGTAGAGATCGTCGCGTCGTTCCCCAGGGAAGGGCGTATATCTACTCCACATTTAACAATACCCTGGTCAGCATTACCGATTCTGACGGCAACGTTATCGCGTCCTCCAGTGCCGGGGGCTCCGGTTTCAAAGGCTCCCGCAAAGGCACTGCCTTCGCCGCCCAACGTGCCGCCGAGCAGGCCGCCCGCCGGGGTATTGATATGGGATTGCGCCAGATTGACGTGTACATCAAGGGGCCTGGAGCCGGCCGGGAAGCGGCTATTCGCTCCCTGCAGGGCGCTGGGCTGAACGTCACCAGCATTCGAGACGTTACGCCGATACCCCACAACGGGTGCCGGCCACCAAAACGAAGAAGGGTATAGGGGAAGGCAATATGGGAAGGTATATCGGCCCGTCCTGTCGGCAGTGCCGCCGGGCTGGCGAAAAGCTGTTCTTGAAGGGTGACCGCTGTTTCACTCCACGTTGCGCCGTTGAGCGGCGTCACGCACCGCCCGGCGACCCATCGGCGCGCCGCCGGCGGGCCACCGACTATGGCCTGCATCTAAGGGAGAAGCAAAAGGCCCGGCAGATGTTCGGAGTGATGGAAGGCCAGTTCCGCACCTATATGGCCAAAGCCTTCGATGCCCGGGGCATGTCCGGTCTTAATTTATTGCGCACCCTGGAACGCCGCCTAGATAACGTGGTCTACATGCTGGGTTTTGCCGACTCCCGCAAGCAAGCCCGGCAGTTTGTGAACCACGGCCACTTCCGCGTCAACAACGTGAAGACCGATATTCCCTCCTATTTAGTGCGTGTCGGAGATGTTGTATCCTGGAAAGAGTCGGACAAGCAAACCGATTTCTATAAGGAACGGACTGATGGAATCCCCAAGCGGCCCCTTCCGTCCTGGTTGTCGCTGGACCAGGACGAGATGACCGGCCGGGTGGCTTCATTGCCAGCCGACGAGGACTTGCGGCAGACCATTGACTCTCGTCTGATTGTAGAGTTTTATTCGAGGTAGCAAGCTTGATGTTAGACACGTACATCCTCTCCCCGGGATCGGTTGAATCGGCCACCGAGTCGCTAAGACCAGAGATCAGGGTTCTCGAAGGCCAGAATACCTACGGTAAGATCGCGATTGAACCCCTGCAGCGGGGGTATGGCATCACCATCGGCAACCCACTGCGTCGGATCCTCCTGAGTTCCATCAAGGGGGCCGCAATTACCTGGGTGAAAATCGACAATGTCGTACACGAGTACACGGCAGTCACCGGAGTGAAGGAAGAGGTTATTGACCTTTTGATGAACATCAAGAGGATCCGTATCCACTCCAAGTCCGAGCGTACCGGCAAGATGCGTCTGGAGGTGAGTGGTGAAGGTCGCGTTTGCGCCGGCGATATCTCCACATCGGCTGATTTTGAAATTGTGAATCCCGAACTACACCTGGCGACCCTGGACTCCCCAGACTCTAGTCTATCAATTGAGTTCAACGTCGAACACGGCGTCGGTTACCAGCCAGCGTTGCAGTCCGAGGGGGTCACCGGCCTTCCGGTAGGAGTGTTGCCGGTGGATGCCATCTTCAGCCCGGTGCGGAAGGTGAACTACAATATCGAACGCACCCGGGTGGGCCAGGTGACGGACTTCGAACGCCTGGTGCTGGAGATCTGGACCGACGGCACGATAACGCCGGTGGACGCCGTGCGAGAGGCCGCCGATGGCCTGGTTAACCACTTCTTCCTGTTCAGTAACCTGAACCGCACCGTGGAGCCGGGCGAACCCCGCCCATCCCTGACCGTTTCTCCGGAGATTTACCAGACACCCATTGAGCGGCTGGAGCTCTCCCCCAGAACCTTGAATTGCTTGAAACGCGCCCATATTACCAAGGTCGGCGAAGTATTAGAAATGACCGACGATGACCTGCTCAAGATACGGAATTTCGGAGACCGGTCGTTGGAGGAGTTAAGGGAAAAACTTGCCGAGCGCGGGATCGGCAGCTACCCCAAGGATTCTGACGAGATTGCCGACAGTGATTTGTTCCCCACCGAGACGCTTTCTCCAATGGGAATGTCTGAACCGTCCACCAGGGAAACTCAAGACCTGGTGGGGTCGAATGATGATCTCAGCCTGGATACGGGCGAGGAGGAACCCCAATAGTCATGGCATCGCATCATGTCGCCGGTAGAAATTTAAGCCGGAGAAAAGACCAGCGCCGGGCACTGCTCCGGGGCCTAACTGCGGAACTGGTGCAGCACGAGCGAATCACCACCACCCTGGCCAAGGCCAAAGAGACCCGGATAGTGGCCGAGAGGCTGATAACTCATGGCAAAAAGGGAACCCTGCACCATCGCAGGCTGGCTTTGAGCCAGATTCCCAACAAGGAAGTGGTCCAGAAAGTCTTTGGCGACCTGTCCCAAAGGTTCGCCGAGCGTCCTGGGGGGTACACGCGTATCACCAGGCTGGGCCCCCGTAATGGTGACGGCGCGCAGATGGCGGTAATTGAATTGGTCGCCTAGACCACGCCACCTGGGGACTTTTGGCTTGGGCTTGGCAGAAACCGGACCGAAAACATCTCAGGCTCTCAGCGAAGAAACTCAAGGTCAGCCGGAGCGAAGGCTGGCCCTGATCGTCGAATACGACGGAACAAAATACGCGGGATTCCAGATTCAGCTGGACCAACCGACGATACAAGGAGCGATCGAACAGGCGTTAACCGCCTTTACCGGAGGACGGATCAGGATCCGCGGGGCCAGCCGCACGGACTCGGGTGTCCATGCCACCGGCCAGGTCGTGGACTTTCTCACTCAGGCGAGCTATCCGGTGGGCACATTCGCCAGGGCATTGAATTATTACCTGCCTCCGGATATAAAGGTGCAGGCAGCTTGCCAGGTCGCGTTGGACTTCCACTCCAGGATCAACGCCGCCAGCCGAATTTACCGGTATCGAATCTTGAATCGGACCTGGCCGTCTCCCCTGAGCCGGTACACCCAACACTGGGTCAGGGAAGAACTGAATACAGATTCAATGCTGCAGGCGGCCCAACACCTGGTGGGAGTCCATGACTTCCGACCGCTGGCGTTGAGCCACCCGATGGAAAAAAGTGCAGTTCGCCAGGTGATGCGCTGGGACGTTCGCCGGGAACAGGAGACAATAGTCATAGAGTGCGAAGCTAATGGATTCTTGAAACACCAGATTCGGCGGGCCAACGCCCTTCTGGTGGAAGTTGGCAAAGGTAAATGGCCCACCAGCATCGTGAAGGATACATTGGAAAACCGACTGCCTGAAGGCCTGGTATGGCCTTCTTTGCCAGCCCGCGGGCTGTGCCTGATGCAAGTGACATACCTCGATTTTTGGGACAAGGTTAAGGCGACAGATGAAACGGACTAGCACCTATTTCCCCAAGCCCGGCGACGTAACCGATAACTGGAGAGTTATTGACGCCACCGGAAAGACTCTGGGACGGGTTTCCCGGGATATTGCGGTGGTCCTGCAAGGCAAGGATAAGCCGACCTTCACCCCTCACGTGATCACCGGTGACCACGTAGTGGTACTCAACGCCGATAAAGTGCAAGTCACCGGGCGCAAGCTGCTGCAGAAGATGTACTACCGGCACAGCGGCTATGTCGGCAACCTGAAGACTATGATACTGCGCGACATGCTGCAACTGCACCCGGAGCGGGTGATCCAACTGGCAGTCAAGGGAATGCTTCCCCACAACCATCAGGGCCGGCAGATGTTGCGCCGACTGAGGATATATGTCGGCGACAACCACCCCCATGAGGCTCAAGTAAGACCGAATACGGAACATCCGGAAGGGTAGGTATTAACTTGGTACAGGCGGAAACTCAACAGCAATATCATTACGGCACTGGCAAGCGCAAGTGCGCTATCGCCAAAGTCAGGCTCTATGCTGACGGTCCGGGCCCGATGATCGTAAACGGCAAGCCCGTGGATGAGTATTTCAACTGGGCACCCTGGCAGGTGATTCTTAACCATGCGTTCCTGGTAACCGATACCGCCAACCGCTTTCGCGTGGTGGCCAGAGTCACCGGCGGTGGCGTCAACGCTCAGGCCGAAGCCATCCGCCACGGGATCGCCCGCGCGCTGGTGGTTTTCGACCAGGACCTGAAGATCACCCTTCGTCGTCACGGCTTGATGACCAGGGATTCCCGCATCAAGGAGAGCAAAAAATACGGTCTCAAACGGGCCCGCCGGGCTCCACAGTACACCAAGCGGTAGCCAAACTCTTCGGCCAACCTGGCATCCCTACAACCCAAAGGCCGGCAACAGACCTCCCAGGGTCAGCCAGTAGAATATTATGTAGACTCCGGCGATGACCATTAACGCCGCGCCAATTGGCTGAATATAGGGCAATGCCTTGCGTAACGCGGTCACCATCGCTCCTTTGAAGAAGGCCATCCCCAGGGTCAGCACCACAATCACCAGTCCCATGCCCAGAGCATAAAGGAGGAACTGGCCCGTCGAATTCAATAAACTTACTCCGGCGATGTTCACCCCCAGGACCGCTAGAAAGATGGGTAGGGTGCAGCTCAACGACGCGGTTCCGTAGCTGATGCCGAACAAAAAGTATCCCTTGATCCCGATCTGGTTGGGTTCGCCAATGTGGGAAGCGGCACGGGCGGCCAGGCCAGTGTACAATTTGCCCCCGCCGATGATCCAGGCTCCAGCCACTGCCAGCAGGATTCCGACGGCCAAGCCAACCCAGGGCAGCACCTGGGCGATAAACGATGCTCCCAGCCCAATGGCCGTACCCACAACTCCAAACAACACTATGAAGCCAGCGGTAACCGCTCCGCCAATCAACAGAGCCCGGCCCAACAGCCTGGCCGGGCCGACGGGCCCCGGGCCAGCTTCGCTGGTGCCCAGGTACAGGCCCAGATAGGCGGGAAGCATGGCAAATCCACAGGGGTTCACTGCCGAAGCCAGCCCCGCAGTGAAGGCAAACAGAAAGGAGGCTCCCACCAGACCTCCCAGGAAGGAACTGGAGTTGCCCGACAGGAACTCGACGAAGCCGTTGACGCCATCGATGTCGTCTTCTCGTCCGATCAGGAGTGCTCCCAGAAAAGCGATGGCGATGGCGGCCCCAGCGACCAGCACCGGGACCAGCACGCTGCGCAGCACATTGGCCTCTCTCAGGGTGTCAGAAACGCTTCTAGCCCGGGACATCGTCAGAGGCTCCCATTAACGTCAAGCCAGCTTGATAGATACTACGTCAATACCGGTCCTTTGGTTCCAGGTTGGCCCTCTGGTTAACCTCCAATACCCGGACCAATCCTAGACTCCCAGGTATTCGGCAGCGGCGTCCAGCAGTTGAGTTACCCTTTCCCGACTTTCGGCCTCGCAGTAAATCCGCAATAACGGCTCGGTGCCAGAGAAACGCGAGGCCAGCCAGGCGCCGTCAAATATCAGCCTCCGGCCATCTATTTCGTCGGAGCTGCGCACCGCGAGCCCGGCCAGCTCGGTCAAGGAGGCGGCACCGCGGAGACGCTGCTGAATCTGACCTCGGTGCTCCGGATTGAAGGTCACATCCCGCCGTTGGTAATGGTGAGGGCCAACTACAGAAAACAGGTGCTGCACCAACTGGGAAGGGGTCTGGCCGGTCCTGGCCAGGTATTCCAGGATGTACAGGCCGCTCAGGACACCGTCCCGCTCCGGGATGTGCCCCCGGAAGGCGTAACCGCCGCTTTCCTCGCCCCCCAGCAGGGCGTCGATCTCAGAGAATCTGGGGCCGATGTACTTGAAGCCAACCTGCATGTCGTGGACCCCGACATGGTACTTTTCCCCCAGTTTGTTCAGCATCATTGAGGCGGTGACCCCTTTGACCAGATCGCCCCGCAGGCCTTTGCCTTCCAGCAAGTACAGCGCCAGGAGCGAGAACACTTCCAGCGTGCTGATGAAGTTCCCCTTCTCGTCGATTATGCCGAGCCGGTCGGCGTCGCCATCCAGGGCCAACCCGACCGACGCTCGATCTTCTCTTACCCGGCGGGCCAGGGTGGTCAAGTTGCGGGCAATCGGCTCCGGCTGTTCCATGCCCGGGAACGCCGGGTTGCGGTAGCCATTCAGTTCTTCAACGGTGGACTTCCCTCCAGCCAGCAAAGCGGGAATGTACCCGGCTCCCGCCCCGAACATGGCGTCAACCATTATGTCAAGTCCAGCATTTTTGATCGACGCCAGGTCAATTAGCTGGGCGATTCTAGCCATATAGGGTGGTGTCGGGTCGAAATCCAGCACCAGTTTTTGTTCTCGGCCCAGGTCCACTGAGACCGACTTGACTTCAGCGACGCTGGCGATTTTCGCCTCCAGACGGTCGGTGATTTCCTGGGTGGCGCTTCCAGCATACTCGGGCTTGAACTTGAACCCGTTCCAGATGCCGGGATTATGGCTGGCCGTGATAACGGCGGCGCCCGCTGCTCCATGATGCAGCACGTTGAAGCTGATCACCGGGGTTGGAGCCGGTTTTTCCGACAGGTACACCCTGACGCCGTTTCCGGCGCAAACCCCAGCGACGGTATCGGCGAACTCCCTGGACAGGAACCTGGTGTCGTAGCCCACCACCAGGCCCTGATTGACGGTGCCACGCTCCCTCAGATAGTCCACCAACCCCTGAGAGCAACGGGCCACATTGGCGAATGTGAACTCCTGGGCGATAATTGCTCGCCAGCCGTCAGTCCCAAACTTTATTACGTCTGCCGTCATGGACACTCCCGAAATAAACCCTCACCCCCATTTTACGACCCATTCGTAATCATAGGCCAGGGGTGAGGGTATGAGCCAACTGGATCAATCGATTTTCCAAGCTGACCCGCCAGTAGAATCCAAGGGTCCAGTCAGATGTTCGGTGGTTACAGACCGGCTTCCTTCCTCAAAATAGCCGCTTTGTCGGTCTGCTCCCAGGGCAGGTCGAGGTCTTCCCGGCCAAAGTGACCGTAGGAGGCGGTCTGCTGGTAAATGGGACGTCGCAGGTTCAGGTTTCGGATGATGGCCGCCGGGCGCAGGTCGAAATGCTTGATCACCAGGTCGTGAATCTTCTGGTTGTCCACCCGGTTGGTATCGAAGGTCTCCACCGAAACCGAAATCGGATGGGCCACGCCGATGGCGTAGGACACGATCAACTCAGCCCGGTCGGCCAGGCCCGCCGCCACCAGATTCTTGGCCACGTAACGGGCGGCGTAGGCGCCGGAGCGGTCCACCTTGGTGGGATCTTTGCCGGAGAAGGCTCCGCCGCCGTGACGGGCGATGCCTCCGTAGGTGTCCACCAGGATCTTGCGTCCAGTAAGGCCGGTGTCCCCGGCCGGCCCGCCGACAACGAACCTTCCGCTGGGATTGATATAGTATTTGGTCTGGTCGTCCAACAAATCGGCGGGGATGACTTTGTTGATAACATGCTCTTTGATGTCCCGCTCAATGCGCTCGTTGCTGACATCCGGGTCGTGCTGGGCGCTGATAACTACTGCATCCACCCGGTGGGGAACGCCGTACCGGTACTCCACGGTTACCTGGGACTTCCCGTCAGGACGCAGGTAGGGCAGGATCCCCTCTTTACGCACCAGGGCCAACTGCTTCACCAACCGGTGCGACAGGCTGACGGTGAGAGGCATCAACTCCGGGGTCTCGTTGCAAGCAAAACCCACCATCATACCCTGGTCGCCCGCGCCCGTTGAGTCCATGGCTTCCTGCTGGCCGCTGTGGCCTCTAACTTCCAGGGCTTCGGTGACCCCCGCGCTGATGTCCGGCGACTGCTCCTGAATGGAGACGCTAATCCCGCAGCTTTTGGAGTCAATTCCGTAGTCGGACTTGGTATAGCCGGCGTTGCGTAGCGTGTCCCGGACGATGGTAGGAACGTCGACGTAAGTGGTGGTAGTAATCTCGCCCATGACCACCACCAGACCGTTGGTGGTGGCAGTCTCGCAAGCCACCCGGCCCATCGGATCGGCCCGCAATACCGTATCCAGTATCGCATCGGAAATCTGGTCGCACAGCTTATCCGGGTGTCCTTCGGTTACCGACTCGGAAGTCAGCAGATACTTCGGTGATTCATTAAAAAGTAATGGCATTATCTTCCTTCTTACTAACTGTCTGACTTTCCGGCTAACTGTCTGACTTTCCGGATTCAGGTGCCCTGGTCCCAGCTTTCCTGGTACTTTTGTTGCTCCGCCGTGAGAGTATCGATTTTGACCCCCATCGCCGCCAGCTTGAGCCGTCCGACTTCCTGGTCGATCTCCCGGGGCACCGCGTAAACCCCGGGCTTCAGACTTTTCTGATTCTTCACCAGGTATTCGGCGCTCAATGCCTGGTTGGCAAAGCTCATATCCATGACCGCCGCCGGGTGACCTTCTGCTGCCGTCAGGTTGATCAACCGGCCCTCGCCCAGCAGGTAGATCCGGCGGCCGTCGCGCAAGGTGTACTCCCGAACGTAGGCCCGCACCTCCCGGTGACTGACCGACATTGCTTCCAACGCCGGAATATCGATTTCAACATTGAAGTGACCGCTGTTGGCCAGGATTGCCCCCTCTCGCATCACCGCAATGTGCTCACCACCAATGGTATGCAAGCCGCCAGTGACGGTGATAAAGACCTCACCCACCCTGGCCGCATCGGCCACGGGCATAACGTCAAATCCGTCCATCAGGGCCTCGAGGGCACGGATGGGGTTCACTTCAATGACGATCACGTGAGCACCCATGCCTCGGGCCCGGCTGGCCACACCCCGGCCGCACCATCCGTAACCGCCGACCACCACTTTACGTCCGGCCCACAGGATGTTGGTGGCTCGGGTGATGCCGTCCAGGGTGCTCTGCCCGGTGCCGTACCGGTTGTCGAAAAAATGCTTGGTCTCCGCTTCATTCACCGCGACAATCGGGTAGGACAACTTACCGCCGGCGGCCATGGCGTTGAGCCGGATAACTCCCGTGGTGGTTTCCTCGGTGCCGCCCAGCACATTGCTCAGCAGGTCGGCCCGCTGGGTGTGCAGAATGGTGACCAGGTCAGCCCCGTCGTCCATGGTGTAGTGGGGTTTGTGGTCCAGGGCAGCCATGATGTGCTGGTAGTAAGTGTCGTTGTCCTCCCCTTTGATCGAGTAGGTGGGGATGCCATACGCCCGGACCAGCGCCGCCGCCACTTCGTCCTGAGTGCTCAGCGGGTTGCTGGCGCACATCACCAGATCACCGCCGCCAGCTTTCAACGTAATTGCCAGGTTGGCGGTCTCGGTAGTTACGTGGAGACACAGCGCAAATTTATATCCGGCCAGCGGCTTTTCTTTCTCGAAACGTTCCCGCACCAGGCGCAAAACGCCCATCTCCCGTTCCGCCCACTGGATTCGGTCTACTCCGTCTTTGGCCAGGGATAAGTCTTTAACGTCCCCTGCGGTCTGGTTAGTTGCCAATATCCCTCTCCTATGTAATTCATATGTAATTCAGATCAACTGGAATTCAGATCACCCCTGGTCCGGGTAGCGATGGGATACTTACGGATCATTCCCGTAAGACGTGGGATGTTTGCCAGCGATCCAGTAGGGAGTGCCGTCCTCAATGTTGTAAAGGGTCTCGGGATCAAAGCCCATCGAAGCGGCCACCTCACAGGCCAATCCGCTGCGGACACCGGCGGCGCAGATGAACAGCACTTTCTTGCCCTGGGGCACCTCGCCCATGCGGTCGGTCAGATCATCGACGGGAATGTGGATCGCGCCGGTGGCATGTCCGGTAACCCATTCGTCATCCCGCCGGACATCGACCACCACGGTATTCCCGGGGTCCGACTGGAGCATGGCATGGGCCTCACGGGAATTCACCCGGTAATATGGTTCACCCGGTTGTCGCCTGGGCATATTCATACCTCCACTTCAGCTCATGTAGCGCCCGATGATGGGCGCCAGCTTGTGTTTGATCTCTTCGGGGATTCCCTGAGGGCGGGTAATGATGGCGTCTCGCAAAGCAGCGGCACAGGGGCAATTTCGCTCCCGGTCCAGCCGGGCAATCACCCGCCGAATCATCTCTTTGGAGTTGGCCACATTCTTCAGCAAGTTTTGCACCACCATCTCGACGGTGACGGCCTCGTTGGCCTCATGCCAGCAGTCGTAGTCGGTGATCCAGGCCATGGTGGCGTAGCAAATCTCGGCTTCCCGGGCCAGCTTGGCTTCGGGAAGGGCGGTCATGCCGATGATGTCAGCACCCCAGGCCCGGTACATGAAGGACTCGGCCCTGGTGGAAAAAGCCGGGCCCTCCATCACCACCATGGTGCCGCCGGGATGGACGGTGAGGCCCATCTCCTGGGCCGACTGATGAATGGCGTGACTGGCAACGCTGCAAAAGGGATCGGCGAAGCCAATATGCACCACCATTCCCTCGTCAAAGAAACTGTTGGCCCGCTGGCGCGTCCGGTCGATGAGCTGGCTGGGCACCACCAGGTCCAGGGGGGCAAATTCTTCCTTCAGGCTGCCTACCGCGCTGACCGAAATGATCCGCTGCACGCCCAGGGTTTTCAGGGCATAGATATTGGCCCGCACTGGAATGTGGGATGGATTGATCCGGTGTCCCCGGCCGTGCCGGGGCAAGAATGCCACCGACTCTCCCTCCAGGGTGCCCAGGACGATGGCATCGCTGGGCTTGCCGAAAGGCGTATCAATCTCTACAAAATCGACCTTCTCCAGCCCATCCATTTCGTAGAGGCCGCTGCCGCCGATGATTGCCGTGGTTGCTTCTCGTCGGTTCATCGAAACTTCAGACCATATTTTTCAGACGTTGACCGCCAGTTTCAGGCTTTCCTGGTACGGGGAGCGGCACACGCCGTTCTCGGTGACAATCGCCTGGATATACCGATGGGGAGTCACGTCGAAGGCCGGGTTCAGGGCCCTGACCCCTACCGGAGCCGTGGGTTTCCCCTGGAAATGGGTGACCTCGGCCGACGCCCTCTCCTCAATCTGTATTTCGTCGCCGCTGGCCAGGCGGAGATCGACGGTGCTGATGGGAGCGGCCACGTAGAAGGGTATTCCGTTCTCCCTGGCCAGCACCGCCAGCGAGTAGGTGCCAATTTTGTTGGCGGTGTCCCCGTTGGCCGCGATGCGGTCGGCCCCGGTAATCACACAGCCAATGCGGCCTTCCCGCATCAGCATGCCCGCCGCCGAGTCCACAATGAGGGTTGATGGGATACCCAATTGCTGGAACTCCCAGGCGGTCAGTCGGGCGCCCTGCAAGAAGGGACGGGTTTCGGTGTTAAACACCTCGAAGCGACGTCCTGCTTCCCAGCTAGCGCGAATCACGCCTACCGCAGTGCCAAAGGCGGCAGTGGCCAGCGCGCCGGCGTTGCAGTGGGTCAAGACCGAGCCACCCTCGGGGATCAGGTCTTTACCCAAGTCTCCCAGACGGCGGTTTATCGCTTCATCCTCTTCCTGAATGCGTTGGGCCTCAGCCAACAGCGTACCGGCCATGTCCCTCAGGTCGGGCACCGATTCGGCGACCTGGAGCATCCGCTGGACTGCCCAGTGCAAATTTACCGCGGTGGGTCGGGCTGCCTCGATTTGAGCACCGGCAGCCTCAAGTCGGGCCATGAAGTCGGCGTGACTGGGGGCCTGGACTTCGTTGGCGGCCATCGCTACGGCGTAAGCCGCCGTGACGCCGATGGCCGGAGCGCCCCGAACCTGCATATCGCGAATGGCGTCGGTAGCCGCCCGGTAGTCACGAATCTCAATGGTTATTTGCTCCAGGGGCAGACGGGTCTGGTCCAATAGCTTCAGCACGCCGTCATCCCACCGTATGGGTCTGATCTCAGCCAACCCCAATCACCTCGGCAAAAACATGCCAAAAAAAAGCTTCTCGACGAGAGAAGCTCCAATATTAATAAAAACTTATTAAGCTCCCTCATCTTTCGCCCCTCGAGGGACGTCGGACTTGGCACCGTGTCCAGTCGTCTTACCGACAGCTAGTCCGGTTGCCTGGCATCATCGGGCCGCTCCCTCCGCCGTTCTGGATAAGGGATCCAGATCCTGATTCACTTTTTAATCTGGCACTATACTACTGATGGCCCGCGGGACTGTCAAGCTTGACCGGGAATAGCCGGAGCAGTCCCGCCCCAACCGAATTGGATCAGGTACTACTGGGCCGCCAGTACCGGTCGCAGTTCCTCAACCAGGGGCGGCAAGAATTCCTTCCAGTCACCGACGATGCCATAGTCGGCGGCTTTGAAGATGGGTGCCCGCGGGTTCTGGTTGATGGTCAAGATCACGCCGGCTTTCTGTATCCCAACCGTGTGATTGAACGCTCCACGAATGCCTACAGCGATGTAAACCCGGGGCGCGATGGTGCGCCCGCTGATGCCCACCTGCACCTGATGGGGCAGCCAACCGGCGTGAACGACATTGCGAGTGGTGGCCAGCGTCGCGCCGATGGACTGGGCCAGGGACCGGAGTTCGGGCAGACTCTCCGGCCCGCCGATTCCCATGCCCACCCCCAACACCACCTGGGCCTGGGTCAGCGCAATGGCTCCCAGATCAACCACCTGATGAGTTTCCAGCACGCTGATGTCGGCGCCGGCGAAATCGGTAGGGACTATGGCTTCGACCCGGGCCTCGACCGAGTTGTCGGCATCAACCGGCGCCAGCACCCCGGGCCGCAGCGTTACCAGGTTGGGCAGGGTCCGGGACAGTATGGGCGCAATGACATTGCCGCCCAGGGCGGGTTTGAGCTGCACCAACTGTCCTGCTTCATTTATCTCCAGGTCAATGGCATCGCCGGTCAGCCCCAGCTTCAGGCGGGCGGCGATGCGGGAAGCCAGGTCCCGGCCATCGGCAGTGGCAGCAAACAGCACCGCGTATGGTCCGGCTTTTTGAATCGCGCCAGCCAGCGCCTGACTGACGCCCCGGCCACAGATGGGGCCGAGGCCGGAGTTGTCCAAGGTCAATACCCGATCGGCGCCGTGAGCAGTCAGTACACCGATCAGGTACGGGTCGCTATAGCCGATCAAGACGGCCGCCACTTCGCTATGGGTGCACGCGGTCAATTCTCTGGCTTTGCCCAGCATCTCCAGGGAAACCTGCCGCAACTCCGACCCGGTGGTCTCGGCCACTACCCAGATGCTCTTGTCCCGGGCCTGGGGATATCTGACGGTACTGGCTGATATTCCAGTGCTCTGCGGTCCGGCGGCGAGGGCGGAAAGCCGCTCGGCTAGCTGGCCGGCCAATTGACGGGCGGCGGCCCGGGGGTAGGCCCCGGTGATTACCTGCGCCAGACGGTTGGGTTCCACCAGCCGGATGTCCTCGACCCAGGTGGGCGAGCCGGATGCTCCAAAAATCGACGCGTCCGGTGACAGGTCGGCGCAGCTCAGTTCTTCCACCGGTTTTCCCTGGACGGCGGCCAGGTCCTCCCGGCTGGGAAATTTTTCCGGAGCGATTCCTTCGGTTACGCAGACAACCGCCGGTAATGAACATTGGATTACCTGGTGTCCTTCATCGGTGGACCGTTCCGCGACGATTCTATTGCTGCCAGGCTGGTAATCCAGCTTGCGCACCTGACCGATGTGAGGCAGGCCCATCAGTTCGGCCATTTCCGGCCCCACCTGCCCGGTCTCGGCGTCGGCACTGTTGCGGCCGCAGACGATCAGGTCGGGATTTTCCCTTGCCAGCGCCAGCGCCAGCGCCCGGGCGGTGGCCAGCGTATCCGAGCCGGCCAGGGCGCGGTCGGTCAGTAAGACCGCCCGGTCGGCACCCAGGGCCAAACACTGCACCAGGCCTTCTCGGGCTTGCGGCGGCCCCATCGACAACACCACCACCTGGTCCTCGGGGGAGGACTTCATTTCCACCGCCCGCACCAGTCCCAACAGGTCGAAGGGGTTGATTTCTGAAGGCACGCCCTCCCGGATGATGGTCTTGTTCTCGTAGTCGAATTTCATTCGCGCCACCACCGGAACGTATTTAACACATACGGCAATCTTCATTC